>DASUFM010000751.1:0-11013 GCA_036274535.1 Blastocatellia bacterium | reverse complement strand
CAACAATTGTGGCGCGGGTTGTTTACCCGCGCCATCTCCCGCCGAAGAAGCGCGAGTAAACAACTCGCGCCACATATAGGCGCATTATTGTTTCAATGACCATTAACCACACACTGCCCACTATCCACTATTTTCTGAAAGAATGAAATGAATCGCTTAAAAGACAAAATAGCGGTCGTCACCGGTTCAGGCGCCGGGATGGGCGAAGGCATGGTTCGCCTGTTCGCCGAAGAAGGCGCGCGCATAGTCGTTTCGGGCCGGGATGAAGAGAAGGGCCAGGCCGTCGCCGCTGAGATTGCGGCGGCAGGAGCCCAGGCTGTCTTCATTCGCGCCGACGTCTCGGTCGAAGCCGACTGCCGCGCGCTGATAGACAAGACTGTCGAGCGTTTCGGCGGGATTGATGTATTGGTCAACAACGTGGGCTTAAGCACGCGCGGCACTATCGAAGACACAACCGTAGAGCTGTGGGACAAACTCTTCGCGACCAACGTCCGCAGCGCATTTATTTGCATGCAGCAGGCCGTTAAATATATGAAAGAACGCCGTCAGGGATCCATCATCAATATCGGTTCGGTCAACGCCTATATCGGCGAGCCGAAGTTGACGGCTTACTCGGCGACAAAAGGCGCGATGATGACGCTCACAAAGAACACGGCGAGCTACCTGAACCGGTATCGGATTCGCGTGAATCAACTCAACGTCGGCTGGACACTGACGCCCAATGAGCGCCGAGTGAAAACCGTCGAGGAAGGCAAGGGTGAAGACTGGCTCGAAGAAGCGGTCAGGACCCGCCCCTGGGGACGATTGCTCTCGCCGCGCGACGTAGCCATGGCCGCGCTCTATTTCGCCAGCGACGAGAGCGAACTGATCACAGGCTCCGTGCTCGACATGGAGCAATATCCGGTCGGAGCGCCGCCGAACTGGTAATAGCCCTTCATATTTAATATTCCATATGACATATCTGGAACTGAGACGCCTCGCGAGCTTGGATCTTATATGTTATATGGGATATTAAATATGAAAGAATCAGGCGATTCGCGATATGATTAAACGCGATGATCCCAAGCCGGATCCAAACGGCCTGGGACCATCAATGACTGAGGACGGGCACTGTTTTTGGCTGGCTGAGCGGCGCCAACTAAAATTCGGTATTGAGTCCGTCGCGAGCCCGTTTCACGTCCGGTTCCATCAACTCCCAGATCATTCTCAATCCATATGCCATCCCGCGGCGCTGCCCATTATCCCCCCAAATATTCAGGGCGCTTCCGAGATTGAGGTCATAAAACTACTTGATTAGCATGCAGTTGCGGGGGAAATAGATCTCACAGGCGCCCCTGGCTGCTCCGGCTCCGTTCCACAATCAATTTTGATAGCGCGCAATCAATAGTGATTGGCTTATTATCAATTTTGATTGTAGGTGGCACTGCGAATATAAAGTCGAAGCCTGGTCTCAACGGCATTCACGCTCAAAAGTGAATGCGGAATTCGATCTAGGATCAGGCGCCAAAATCCGATGATTCCCAAACTTATCTACATTTCGGGACCGTTGGAAGGAAAAGTCTTCCCAATCGCCGGCGCCGACGTCACGATCGGCCGCGGGCCTTCCAATTCGGTCTGCATCGCCGATCCGCTGCTTTCGCGGCAGCATTGCCGTATCACCAGAGAAGGCGAGGTGTTCACCCTGCACGATCTGGGGAGTTTCAACGGAACCTTCATCAACGGCGCGCCGATCAAGAAACAGGCGATTACGCACGGCGATCTGATCAAGACCGGCGGCTCGATCCTGCTGTTCGTTTGCCAGGAAGAATCAGATTCGGAGTCTGGCCCGGACTCCAGCCAGTTACGATTCGCCGAGGATGACCCGGCCATGCAATCGACAATCTTCCTGCGCCGCGAAGACTCGCTCTATTTCAACGCTTTGAAAGGACAGACCGATTTGCCGCCGACCGCGCGAATGGCGCGAAACTTCCGCGCGTTGCTTCAAATAGGGCTCGAGATCAACGCGATACGCGATCTGGAAACGCTTCAAAGGCGATTGCTGGAATTGATCTTCACGGTGACGCCCGCCGAACGAGGCGCGATTCTGCTGGCCGGCGGCGGCGCTGAAGATTTTTCATCGGTCTTCGGCCTGCATCGTTCCGGGCGGCAGGAGAAATCGGTGAGCGTCAGCCGTTCAATCGCCGAGCGCGTAATGCGCGAAGGGGTCGGGATCCTGAGCGCCAGTCTCGCGGACGATTTATCGCCGCATGGCGGCCACGGCCCCGGCGCGCAATCGGCGCTTGCCGCGCCGCTCACCACTTCCCTGGAAGTCTTCGGCGTCGTCTACCTGGAAACGGCCGATCTTTCGGCCGGCTTCGATTCGGATCATCTGCAACTCGTCACCGCCATCTCCAATCTGGCCGCCGTGGCCATGGACACGGCGCGTTACGTCGAACGATTGAACAATGAGACAAAACGGCTGCAGGACGAGCTTAATTTCGACCGTACGATGATCGCTGAAAGCCCGCCGATGAACGAGGTGCGCGCGTTCATCGCCAAAGTCGCGCCGACCGATTCGACGGTGCTGATTCGCGGCGAGAGCGGAACGGGCAAGGAGATGGTCGCCCGCGCGATCCACCTCAATAGCCCGCGCGCAAAGAACGCGTTCATCGCCATCAACTGCGCCGTGTTGCCGGAAAACCTGATCGAAAGCGAGCTCTTCGGCCACGAGAAAGGCGCGTTCACCGGCGCCATAGCGCAAAAGAAAGGCAAGTTCGAACTGGCCGACGGCGGAACCGTCTTCCTGGACGAGATCGGCGAGCTGGCGCCGAGGCTTCAGGCGAAGCTGCTGCGAGTCATACAGGAGAATGAGTTCGAGCGCGTCGGCGGCCTGCGCCCGATCAAACTCAACGCCCGGCTGATCGCCGCGACCAACAAAGACCTGGAGGCCGCGATACAGTCGCGGGAGTTCCGCGAAGACCTCTTCTTCCGGCTCAATGTGCTGACGCTGACCATCCCGCCCCTGCGCCTGCGGCGGGATGACATCCCGCTGCTCACCGAATATTTCGTCACGAAATACGCTGCGAGATGCCAGCGCCGTATCAAGGGCGTGACCGCCGCCGCTCGCTCCTACCTGGAACGCTATGATTGGCCGGGCAACGTGCGCGAATTGGAAAGCGCCATCCAGCGAGCCGTAGTGATGTCGGCGACCGAGTTCATTACGCCCGAAGATTTGCCCGACGACGTGCTCGAAAGCGAAGCGGCGGACGCCGGCGCGCCCGCCCCGCCGGTTGGAGAGGATCGGCCAGAGGGCTTTAAGGCCATCACGGCAGTCATCGCCGCTACGCCGAAGTATCACGATGCAGTCAAGGAGGCGAAGAAACAGGTCATCATCAACGCGATTGAACAGGCCTCCGGCAATTATGTAGAAGCGGCCAGGCTCCTCGGTCTGCATCCGAACAATCTACACCGGCTGATCCGCAATCTGAACCTGAAATCACGTCTGAAAAAACAGACATGATCCTGGTTAAAGGAGCCCTGTTTATTACGCAAAATACAGGCCACTTTATAACCGGTCTCCGATTGCGTAAGAGGCCGGTAATTGGCGTTTGCGGCGAAGAACGCGTCACTGGAACGCGGATAACGCGGACGACACGGGTCATCACGAATAAAACCCGAAAAGTTCAGTATTAATCCGCGTCATCCGCGTTCTAGTACAAAGCGCATCAATCTGAAAACCGCTCGAATTGCGATATGATCAATCGAATCGTTTCGCACTACCAGATTCTGGAAGAACTCGGCAAAGGCGCGATGGGAGCCGTTTATCTCGCCGAAGACACCAGTCTGGCGAGGCGAGTCGCCATAAAATTCGCTGAACAGGCGCGCGACGACCAGGAATTCCGCGCGCGATTCCAGCGTGAAGCCCGTCTGGCCGCGTCGCTCAATCACCGAAACATTGCGACCGTATACGATTTCGGCGAGACCGAAGACGGACAGCCGTTCCTCGTTATGGAACTGGTCCAGGGGAGGAAATTCAGCGAACACCTGCGCCAGGGAGATTTGCCTATGGAACGGCGCCTGGAAATCATCGCCGACATCGCCGGCGCCCTCGGCGAAGCGCATCGCCGAGGCGTCATTCATCGCGACATCAAACCCTCGAACATCCTCATCAACGAGAACGGCGAAGTCAAAATCCTGGACTTCGGCCTGGCCAAGGAGTACAAAAAGTCGTCGCCCGAAGAAATCGACCTCTTCGCCCCGACCATGTCCGATTCGCCGACCCGCGCCGGACTGGTGATGGGCACGCCGCATTACATGTCGCCGGAGCAGGCGCGTGGCGCGTCCGCCGAAGCCGACGCGCGCAGCGACATCTTCTCGCTCGGCGTTGTGCTCTATGAATGCCTTGCGGGACGCCTGCCCTTCAACGGCAAAACGATCATCGAAATCAGCGCCGAAATTCTGCACGTCAATCCGCCGCCGCCGTCCAGGTTCAATCCGCAGGTGTCCGGCGAGTTGGACGGCCTCACTCTCAAAGCGCTGGCTAAAAAACCTGACGAGCGTTACCAATCGGCGGACGAGTTGCTGGATGATTTGCGGAAATCGCCGGCGGCCCTGCCGGGGCCGGCCGGCGTTCGCTCGCAAGCCGTTCAGATCGAAAACGAGTTGAAAATCCCCGTTAAAGGCGGGCGGGCCGAGCTGTCGTTTGAATGGTTGAAACGACCGCGATGGAAATGGCCGATTATTTTGATCGCTGTCGCCGGCGGATATCTGGGACTGGCGCGGGCGGCGCATTGGCGTCCTTTCCTTCCCTCGGCGTACCAGCCTTCTCCAGCCGCCGCAAGGTGGTATGACAAGGGCGTACAATCCATACGCGACGGAAATTACTATCAGGCGAGCGAGGCGTTGAAGGCCGCGGTCGAAGCCGACGGCAATTACATACTTGCGCGCGCGAAGCTGGCAGAGGCCCTGACCGAACTCGATTACAACGACCTGGCGCAAAATCAACTGAATACGGTTTACCTGGCCGTGCCGGACCGCTCCGCCCTGCCGGAAACTGAAGCGCTCTATCTCGAAGCCGTTCTAAACGTCGTCTCGCGCAACTTTCCGCAGGCCATTAAAACCTACAGCCGTCTGGCGCAGATTGCGCCCGCGAAAGACGAGGCCTACGCGCATTTCGACCTAGGCCGCGCTTACGAAAAGAACGATGAGACGGACAAGGCCATTGAAGAATTCCTGAAAGTCACCGGACTCGACCCACAGTCGGCGGCGGCGCATCTATGGCTCGGGATCCTTTACGGGGTCAGGCTGAAGAATCAGGAGAAGGCCGAAAATTCTTTCGGCGCGGCTGAACTGCTCTATCGGCGCCTGGGCAGCGTGGAAGGCGTTGCGGAGGTCTATTATCAACGCGGGATGATGTATGGCGGGTTGGGCCAGCAGCAGAAAGCGCGGGAGCAGTTGGAACAGGCCCGCGACCAATCGAAGGCGCTCACCAATAAATATCAGAACATCAAAACTCGGTTGCTATATTCTCTGCACCTGGAAGATTACGCGGCGGGCCGCCAGGAAGCGGAAGAGGCGATGAATCTGGCGCGCGCGGAAAAGATGAATGACCTGTCCGTCAAGGGATTGATCTATCTGGGCCTCATTTCCAGGCGGCAGGGCAAATACGACCAGGCCGAAAATTACTTCAAACAGGCCAAGGAAACCGCGCAAAGCTATAACGGCCGCTATAACATCGCCCTGGCCGAGAGCAATCTCAGCAGCATATACGCCGAACAAGGCGTCAAGCCCGATGAAACCATTCTAGAGGCGGAAAAGGCGCGTGAATTTTTCAAATCCGGCGGTTATCGCGGAGAAGAGTTAGGCGTCCTGCTTGTCATTGCTCGCGTCAACCGTAAGTTGGGGAATTTCGATATGGCGGAGCGAGCTTTTCAGGATCTGATTCCCATCTCGAACGGCCGAGGCGAGCGGTCGTTGGAGGCGATAGCTCGCAACGATTACAGCCAGTTGCTTGCAAATCAGGGCCGATTCACTGAAGCGATCGCCCAACTCGATGAACGATATAAACTCAGCCAGGCGCTCAATCAAAATATCCGAATGAATTCCCTGCTTTCTCGCGCTGAGGTGCTGTCGCGTATGGGGGATTACCAGAAGGCCGAAACTGATATCAAAGACGCCAGATCTATCGCCGATCAACCCGGATTGAACAACGGCGTCCCGGCGATGGACCTCTTACTGCTCGAAGCCCAGGTGGCGTTGACCCAGTTCAAGGCTGAGGTGGCGCTGGCTAAAAGCAGGCAAGCCATCGCACATTCAAACTCGCAAACACCCAGAATACAAATCAATGCCAATCGCATCATCTGTATAGCGCGAGTAATCTCTGGCACGCCACGTGCTGGCATTCCCCATTGTAGAGACGCGATGGCTCTTGCGGAAAAAGGCGCTGATAAAAGACTGTTCCTGGATGCCCAACTGGCGATGGCTCAAGCGAAACTTGCAAGTGGCGACGCCGAAGAAGCCGGCAAAATCGCCTCTCAGGTCCAGGATGAATTTAACCGGCTGCGTCAACCAGAATCGGAATGGCAGGCCGGTTTGCTGGCCGCGATGGCCAACCAGCGCCTGGGGAAACAACGGTTGGCGTATGACCAGGCATCGCAGGCAGCCACGATTCTGGCCACTTTACGCAGCAAATGGGGCGAGACGCCCTTTGATCTCTATCTTCGCCGCCCCGATATCAAACAGCGACATGAGCGACTCATTGAGTTGATTCGCAGCAGTAAAAATTAAACCAGAGACAAGAAGGAGAGCATCATATGCCTGACGATCCAATTGAGATTATTCCTGGAGTTTACACAATACCGGGCGGGCGACAGGTGATGGGGTTATGCATTGTGCTTGACAATCAGGATGGTAAATGGGACGTGACTACATCCGATCATTACACGACGACTATCAAAATCAAGAAAGACGCAGCCTGGAAGGCGGAAGAATACACTGATCCGAAAACCGGTAAACGAAAGATACGGATTTTCTGCGAAGACGGGAAATTGAATGCGCTGGCTCTCAAACACTTCATCCATCCAACAGATGAAGTGTATACGCCCAACGGCCATACGGCGAATAATGAATGGCCGGAACTGAGGATTTTTTACACCACTCCTGAGGATGGCAATAAGCCGCCCATCAAGATAAAGGCGCCGTAAGTCGGCCTGAAATCCGGAATCAAAATCTTCAGAAGACTGGATACGCATCGCTTCCAGCGCGCGTCGTGGCATTGCTTGTCATCGCTCCTAACTGCCATGACCCGGCTCTGGAAGCGATGGGTGTCCAGTTATCTCAACCGAGTGAAATAATCTGATCGGTATATCCTTCGAAACTGTCGTCGTGGCTGATGACGAAAAGTTGATGGAAATCCTTGATGCGGCCGATCTGTTGGGCCAGATTCCGCCTTCTCTCCTCATCCATATTCGTTGTCGGCTCGTCGAAGAAGGCGATGTTGACTTCGGAAAGCTCTTTCAGCAGCGCCAGGCGCACGGCCAGCGCGGCGGCCATCTGCTCACCGCCGGACAGATTCAGGAAGGGGCGTTCGCGTCCTTCCTCCTCGATGGTAATCTCGTAATCCCTGGTCCATTGCAGGGTCACGTCGTGACGGCCCGTGATCTCGCGGAACAGATGATTGGCCTCGATCGAGATCGAGTAGAGGTATGATTCGGTGATGTAAGGCGCGGCCTTCTGCAGGATGTCGCGGATGAAATCGGAGGTTCCTCGCAAGCTCTCGGCGCGTTCTCTTTCCGCGATATGCGCGCCCGCCCGGGCGCGCACTTCGTTGAAATAAGCCAGCTGTTCATGCAGCTTCGAATACTGTTCGCTCGTGTGTTCGAGCTGCGTCGCGAGACGCCCGGCGCGTTCGCGCAGGCCATTCAGGTCGTCCAGCGCGCGGCGATGGCTTTCGGGGTCATAGCGTCCCTCGAGTTCCGTGAGCGATTCGGACGCGATTGTGAAATCTTCTTCCGCCTGCCGGATGTCGGACGAAAGCGCCGCCAGATCCTGCTCCCTGGCGGCGAGCGTCGCCGCGATCTTTTCGTTGGAGATGAAGGCATGATAGTCGCGCTCGCTCTCAGCGCGCGTCCGCGCAGTCGCGCTTATCTCGCCGTCGAGTTCGGCGTAAACCTGTATTTCCAGGCCGGCCTTTTCCAGGTCGGCGTTGATCCGCGCGACTCTTCCTTCAGCCTCTTCCAGCTTTCGCTTCAACTCTACCTCGCGCGCAACGGTATGATTGAGGGCGGCGGCGCGGCCGCGAGGGTCGCCCAGCGATTGCAAAGCGGCATCGGCTTCGGCCAGTCGCGCTTCGATATCGCCGAATTTTTCGACTCGCCGGGCGATTTCGTCGCGTTCCCTCTTTTTCGCTTCACCTTCTCCGGCGACCTTAACGAGTTCGGGGCGAAGGATCTCGGCCTGACTGAAGATTTTCTCGGCCTCGCGGGCCTGGCGTAGTCGAGTGTCGAGATCGGCTCGTTTGATCTTCAACTGTCGAATCTCCGCCTCGCCGAAGCCCGCGCCTTGCGCAATCTCATCCTCGATTGCGGCCATCCGGCCACGCTTAGACTCCAGATCATCGGCGAGCCGCGCGGAATCGGATTGGAGGCGCGGAAGCCTCGCGATTTCAACCGAAGCGGCGCGTGACCGCTTCAGATCCTCGTCGAGCGAGGTCAGGGCCGCTTGCAAGTCCGCGATCTCGGCGCGGCGCGCGTCTAGTCCGGAGCGGAAGCGGGAATCGAGCGATTCGCCAGGTTTGAGGTTCAGACATTTTTCAGTGAGCAGCGGGCAAACGCCGCCCTGATCGAGGGCGCGGACCATCTCTTCGTCTCGCGCGACTTCGGCGCTCACCCGGGCGAGTTCCTCGGCTCGACGATGCCGCTCGGCCTCGGCCTCGGCGAGGCGTCCGGCGACGGCGGTGAGAGGGTCCAGCCTGGCGATCTCATTCCTGGTCTTCTCCAGTTCCCCGGCCAGCCGCTCCTGGTCTTTGCGCAGCGTATCGAGGTGATCGCGTTTGAGCCTGGAGTTATTGAGCGCCATCTCCGCCTGGTTGATCTCGGCGTCCAGCCAGGAGCGTTGGGTTTCGAGTGATTCCGCCGTCGCGGCCAACGGCTCTCGCGTTCCGGCGTCTTCGATCTGGCGCGAAAGATCGGCGTAGCGGCGGCGCAATCTCTCCAGCTCCTTGTCCAAGGCGGACAGAGACCGCTTGAGACTTTGAGCCTCGCCGCGCCCCTCGCGGAGCCGGGCGATCTCCGCTTCGATGGAGTTCTGCCGCTCTACTTTGTCCGCCAACTCCGCCAGTTCGGCGCGCGCGCCGGCGATCTCGCTCAAACGCGCCTCACAGAGCCTCGACTCGCTCCGCGCGTCGATCAGATCGCGCTCGATCGCGGCGATCCTCGCGCGCAGATCGTTGCGGGATTCACGACGCTTCTCCAGTTCGGAAAGGCGGCTCGACGCGGCCTGGTAGTTTTCGTAGCCGGCTCGCGCGGCGGCGACAATCCCGGCGGCGACGCCAGCCTCTTCGACTCCCTCGCGCGCCGAGGCCAGCGACCCCCGCATGACTTCCAGTTTCACGCGCAGTTGCTCGATCGCGCGCCGCTCGGCATCGATCCCCTGCCGCAACTCGTCGAGCAGGAGCGCCTCCCGCGCGACGCGCTCGCGCTCGGCGATCGTCGCCGCCCGCTCGATTTCGAGCGCTTGAAGCCTGGACTCGGCCTCGTCGTACTGGCGTTTCGTTTCGTCGCAGGATTTCAACTCGCCCTCGGCCTCGGCGAGTTTACGGTTGGACTCGGAAATCAGGCCGTCCAGATGGCGCAGCGTCTCGCGCAGGTTATCCGAAGCGTGACGATACTCTTCCACCTTCAGAATCTGATCGAAGACGCTTTTGCGATTGGACGGCGCGAGCGTGAAATCGTAAGTGAACGCGCCCTGCGGCACCCCGATAGTGGTTTTGAAGAGCGCGGCCAGATCGGTTCCCGCGTCGACTCCCAGGTGGCGGCAGAGCCACGGCACGACCTGGTTCTTCTGCTCCACCAGACGAGTCTTTGTCTCGGGGTCGTAAACGTGATAACCGCCTCCGGTGTCGCGCGTGACGACGTATTCGCGCCCGTCCAGATCGGAAATGAAAGCGACCGCGACCTGGCCGCGTTTGGTCCCGCGTTTGACAAAATCGTCGCGTTTGTAATCCAGATGATCGAACAGCGCCCAGGCTATGGCTTCGAGAATTGTGGTCTTGCCCGCGCCGTTGGGACCGCAAATGGCGACAACACCCGGTTGGAACGCCCATTCCCCTTCGGCGTGATTCTTGATGTTCTTAAGTTCGACTCTGGTGATTCGCAAGGCGGGAGAAAATCTATCGGTGGTCAGTATGGAAGAAAAAGAATCTTAGCCACGAATGAACACGAATGGACACGAATCCTTTCCTTCCATCCCTTCCATTCCGTGATCCAACTACATCCTTCCTTGACGCCGTTCGTGAACATTCGTGTTCATTCGTGGCTTAACTTCCTTTTTCCACCAACCACCAGCCAGATCGGCGACTAAGCTTGCGCGCTCTGCGCGTTCTCTTGATTGTCGGTGTGACCCAGCAAATGGCGGCCCTCGTGGCTGCGGGGGTCGATCGTGCGAACGTGTTTGCGACCGCGCATCTCCCAGATGGCGGTGATCTTCCCATCCTTTTCAACCGCGTGGTAGGAAATCTCTTCCTGAGACGCCTCCGCCGGCGTTTCCTGTTGAACGTCGGCGTTTTCGGTGTTCGTAGTTTCGCTCATCAAATTTATATAGCTCCTGAATTGATGTTGAGAGTGAGTATTATATCCGCGCAATTCGGCGAACGACCTGTTCGACCATTTTCGCTCGTTGTATATTGACGCTCATTATCGGAGCGGAGTTTCAGCTTTTGTCTAATATTCCTTGCGCATCCGATATTCTTCAGCTGTTTGCCGGAACGTTTCACTATAGACAGGAAATCCTCGCGCGGAGATGTTGAAGCAAGAGGGC
>DASUFM010000750.1:0-3312 GCA_036274535.1 Blastocatellia bacterium | reverse complement strand
CGGGTTTCGATTCCCGCCGCGTTTTGGCGGAATCGAAATCGGCGGGCGTGGGTCGCTGCCCCGCAACCGTTATTACTAACAGCGCTGAAAACGCGGTGATCGGTAAAAAAATCCGTTGGAGTTTCTTCGACATTGTTTTGACGGCTATTGCTGAGACAAATTGAGATTGAGCGTGACGTTTGACGGCGATCCGTTGGCGACGCTGACGGTTTGGCGCACATCAGGGATTTTGATTTGCGAATTGTCGAAACCGCCCCCGCGTCCTCCACCAACTCCAGTGGCGCCAGTTCCGGCGCCCCCGCGTCCTCCTCTGGGACCGCGTCCACCTCTGAAACCGCCAAGCATCGCATTGAGCCTCACTTCATAATTTCCCGGCGCCAGGCCTTCGAATCTGAATTGGCCGCTCGCGTCGACCTGAGTTGGAAAATTGCGCCCGGCCGAATTGAGCGGGCGAGCGGAAACGATCAGGCGCGTTCCCGGAGGAAGCGTCCCTCCGGTGATCACCACGCGTCCTTGAATCACTCCGGCGGCGTATACGACGACGACTCGGATACCCGTCGCCTGCTCTCCGGAAGCGACGTTTAATTCTCCGTCAATGACCGCGCCGCCGCGCTCTATGCGGGCGAGCGCAAATCCATTTCCGCCGCCGGGACCATTGACGCTGAGTCTGACTCGGCCTGGCGGCAGGCCTGCGATGCGGAAAGAGCCGTCGGGACCGACCTGCGCGAAATTCTGTCGCCCTCCCATTCCGCCGCGCCCTGTCTGCCCCTGAGTTTGTTGGCCGCCGCGCGAACTGGCCGAAATCATAATTCGCGAAAGCTGCGCGGCCATCGAAGGATCGGCGCCGCCTTCAATAGTTACGACGCCTGCTACCGAAGCCCCTCGATGAACCTTGATCTCAACGCCTGTGACATTGGCTTCGATTATTTCAAAGCTCAGGGGATCGCTGTAAAAATCGCCGGACGCGCCGGACGCGCCGAAGAGACCTGATGATCCGGCGGACGCCGAGTAAGGTCCGGGGGCCAATCCGGCGACGCGAAAAGCCCCATCCGCGCCAGCGACGCTTCCAGTTGGGCCGCCGACCGCTCCTCCGCCCGCTCTGCCGCCCGCAGTTCTCCGAACACGCAACGGCGTGATATTGACCGGCAGGCCGGACGCCGGTTGGCCGCTGTCGGCGTCAACCACCCGGCCCAGGACAGCATAGGTTTTCAATGGCTCGCCGAGGTGAATGTCTATGTCCTCGGCGCTGAAATCGGTTTGGACTTCGACCGGCTTCGCCTGCTCCTGTTCGGTCACGTCGGGGTAATAAGTCTGTGGATAGCGAACGCGCCTGCTCACGCCAGGCCGGTCGCCTAAACCCACGCTGACCAGATAGCGTCCCGCCGGCAAACCATAGATCCGATAAACGCCGCGGTCATCGGTTTCATAACCGAAGCGGTTTCCCGGATTGAAAGGCTGCGGGCGTCCATTCGCGTCAACCATGGTCAGGTTGATTCGTTCGGCGATCACCGGCCGGCCTTCGCCGTCGGTCACTCGTCCCGTGATTACGCCGCCGCGCGCGAGCGTCAAATCCACATTCGAGACAATCTGCCCCTCGCTCACGGTTACCACAACGCCTCCGGAACCGCCTCGAGGCGCCGCGACGCCCGTGGCGCCCGTAATGACCAACGCCTCGGCCAGCGGCGTAACGCGAAACCTGCCTGCGGCGACATTCGTGAAACGGTATTCTCCCTTTTCATCAGTAACGGCGCGATTCGTGATATCCGGCTGCTGACCCATTGGCCACCTTCCCTCAGGCAGGAGCGCCAGCGTGATCCCGGCCGCCGGAGCGTCGCCGAGTTTGACAACGCCGCTGACCACCCCCGAGCCCGCGACGTTCGACGTCTGCGATAACGCCCCGCGGCTTACGATAAATAAAATCAGCAGACAAAAGATCCCGCGCAAATTCACGTTCATAATCGTTCCTGCGGAAAATCAACCACGAAGAAACGAAGAGCGCGAAGAAAGAATAGAAGGAATCTTCGCGCTCTTCGTTTCTTCGTGGTTGATTTTATTCTTTTCGGCGCGTCGCGTCGCGACACGTTTAGCTCCTTAATATGTCCCTCAGCATCCCTCAATGTTCCCAAATATTCGTTGACGACATCTCGGCGCGCAACCTGGCGCCTTAGGCGCCATATTTGCGGAGTTATCCGGGCGCATATCATTGTAATAATTAACGAGCGCCGTATCCAAAGTACAGGGTGGCTGCCGCGCGCGACATGAGAAATGAGGAGCTACATTCTGGTACATGGATTGATGCCAACGCCGAGGAGAAAAAGTTTCATTTAGCGCTGAATGGCGCGAGGTTCTGACAATGTTACAACTGTCGCCGTTTATTGCACAGATCAGATTATTCAGTTCGGCTGAATGTCATTCCAGCGCTTCTGATTCTCCTTCAATGGATTACTCATCACGACACTTAAGCGCGTTCACACGCGCCGCGCATGTGGATCGATTACTTCCCCAAGCCATCCCGGCGCAGCCGAGGGCAGATGGTTTTTGGATTCATTTCAGGCAAGGAGGGAGCAGCTATGACAATTCTTGAGCCAATCATCAATGAAGTTTCAGACCAATTCGGGTTGAGAGGGAAAGCGGGCCCATTAATGACTTCGCTACTTTCGCTCATCAGTAATGAACGCACCGGAGGGTTGCAAGGATTTCTGGATCAATTCAGGCGCGCCGGTCTTGGCGAGACCGTTTCGTCATGGGTCAGTCGCGGCTCGAACACTCCGATAACGACGGAGCAACTCGAAAGAGCGATCGGCGGGGACACGGTAAATCGCATGGCGTCGAGCGCGGGAGTCGCGCGCGCCGGCGCCGCGTCGGCGTTGGCCTATATGATTCCGCGAGTGGTAGACCTTCTCACGCCTGAAGGCGTGGTTCCCTCACGGCTCCCGGCGTGGGTCAGCTCGTATCTCAGCGGAACCGCAAGGGAGCCGGTCAGGGGCGAAGCGTACAGGCCTGAAGCGGTCAGGACAGAACCGGTCAGGGGCGAGACGGCCAGGCATCACGCGGCGCCTGTCAGGCGGGCCGATACCGGCGGATCGACCTTCCTCAGGCTGCTGCCGTTTCTGGCGTTGCCGATACTCGCTTTTCTGATCTATCGCGCATGCAGACACGAACCGGAGCAGATCACTTACCGCGCTCCGGCGCCAGCAGTCACGCCGACAGCGCAGGTCGGGGTAACAGTTTCGCCAACGGGGGCTCCGGGTATGGCTGCCACGGAGTCGCGGCTTTCAGTGGTCAACTCCGGCGGCAAGATCAGATACACCG
>DASUFM010000749.1:0-6723 GCA_036274535.1 Blastocatellia bacterium | reverse complement strand
CCTTGTTTATCGGGCGAATATGGGGGAATCAGTTTGATGGGCGAATAAGCAATGTCAGGAATACGCTCAGGCAGGCTCATCAATCACCGACTCCTTCTCCAGTTCAACGCCGAGCCTTTTCAGTTGAGGCGCTCGCATTCTAACAGATATCCGGGCGACGCTCTACACTGAAAGCCGTCTCTGGCGATGTACTCAATTCAGAAGCCCTGCATTCCGCGCCAATGTAATAAAACGCGGGTCTGAGCGAATGCCGTCGAGGCGAGGTTCGACCAACGCATAATTGAAATTGGTCGTTCTGACGGCTTCAGATTTTGCCAGCCACTCCAGCGCTCGATCACGATCGCCGAGCAGTTCGTATGCGACGGCGATCTCAAAGGGGCGATAATCTCCCTCGCGAATATGCTTCATCGAGGCGATTCCCTGTTTGAGTAATACCTGCGCCTCTTCGCGTTTGCCCCCGATGACCTGCAATTGGGCGAGGACGACGAGCCAATCCTCCTCCTTAGCGTCGCTGAATTCCTTTTCTTTCATATACGCCGCGAAGGCCTCGTCGTAACGCCCCATGGCCTGATAAACCCAGCGCATTATTCTATGGGCCTGGACCAGGGCGGCATTGAGTTCCAAAGCGCGGCGGCATTCATCAAGGGCCTGATCAAATCGCCGCGCGTAGGCGTAATTCATTCCAGCGGCGGCTTTGATGATGGCCGATCGCGGGTCGAGTCGCTCCGCCTCTTTGATCTCGGCGATCGCTTCGTCGTGTCTGCGCATGGCCGACAATGCGTTCGCCAGCCAATGATGGGCCGTCGCGTAACTCGGATTGAGGGCGATCGCGCGTCTGAACGACGCTTCCGCGCCGCGGTGGTCACGGTCAAAATAGAATTTCACATAGGCCAGCGACGTGTGCGCCTCGGCCAGAGAATCATCCAGATCCAGAGCCTTCAGCGCGTTCTCTCTAGCCTTCTGATAACCGTTCAGGGCCGGCGGCGCCTGGTAAAACTGCAGCAGCGCGTAACAATCGGCCAAACCGGCGTAAGCGAGCGCGAATTTCGGGTCTTTTTCGATCGCCTTGTCGAAGCTATCGACCGCTTCATTGATGCCCTCCTGACTGCGTTTACCCATGTAATAACGGCCGGCCAGATAGAGCTGATACGCCTCGCCGTTTGCCGTGTCGCGTTCGGCGAGGATGGTTTGTCCCGGACTCTCCAGTCCGACCACTAATGAGCGATGGATTCTCAGGGCGATGGAGTTTTGCAGCGTGGCGATGTCCGTCAGCTTCACATGAATTGTATCCCGCCATAAAACCTTATTTTCTTTGAGGCCAAAGGTCTGCAGTTCAAGGCTGAGGCGGTCGTCTTCGCGGCTCAGGTCGCCACTGATCACATATTCAACCCCCAATTCGGCGCCGATCTGTCGTGGATCAAGGTCGCTCTCCAGATAACGGCGCGAAGCGGACGCCGGGCGCACCGAGAGTCTCTTGATTTGTCCCAATCTATTCGTGACTACGTCGGCGATGCCGACGCCCAGCAATTTATCAGTCTCGCTGGCGCCCTTCGGTCTGAAAGGCAGCACGACCACGGATGGCGTCATGGTCCCGGCTTCCCGCCGCGGCGCGCGTGACCTGAAATAAAAGAACAACCCGGCCGCGACGACGAGAGCGATGACGGCGGCGGAAATGACCGTGGCCATCCATGTATATCTCTTCTGGGCGGCGCTCTTCGAGATCGCAGCCTCGGCGACCGGGCTGATCGGCGGCTCTTCGAGATCGCGATCCAGCTCGGACGGCGTCGCCGGCGCCGAGGTCTCAACGTCGGAAAACCTCTCCGTCGTAGTGGCGCGCGCCTGCGCGCTGACCGGAAGCCCCTGTAAATAACGGCCGATATCTTCAGAGAAATCCCGCGTCGAGGCGTAGCGCCGCCGCGGACTCTTGCGCAACGCGCGCATCACGATGTCGTCGAGTCCATCCATCAATGCGCGGCGCAACTCGTCCGGCGATGTATTGCGGTCAAGGCCGACTTCCTCCGGTGTCAATACAATTTTCCGTTTGCCGTCGCTCGCGGTTATTTCGCGCGAGCGGGTCACGACATCGCTCGGTTTTTCGGGCTCTTCTTCGCTGATTACCCGCGCGATCTCGTGCGGCGCCCGGCTGCGTAACTTATACGGGCGGTGGCCGGTGAGCAGTTCGTAGAGCAGTACGCCGAGGCTGTATTGATCGGTGGCCGCGGTCACCTGTTCGCCTCGCGCCTGCTCCGGACTGGCGTATTCCGGAGTCATCAACAGCATCGCCGTCACCGTCGATTCGACCGTGTCGGAGGCGAGATCGGGGTCGAGGATCTTGGCGATGCCGAAATCGAGCAGCTTCGGCGCGCCGTCTTCGGTGACCAGTATGTTGCCGGGTTTTATGTCGCGGTGGATGACCTGGTTTTCGTGCGCGTAATGGGCGGCGGCGCAGACCTGCCGGAAGAGATTCAATCGTTCCGCGACGGTCAACCGCCGCGTGTCGCAGTAGCGATGAATCGGTATGCCATCGATGTACTCCATCACGAAATACGGCAGGCCGTCATCGGTCGCGCCTCCGTCGAGCAATCGCGCGATGTTCGGGTGGTTGAGAGCCGCGAGTATCTGCCGCTCGCTGCGGAAGCGGCGGATGACGAAGTCCGTGTCCATTCCGCGCTTGACCAGCTTGATCGCCGCGCGCTGGCGGAACTGATTGTCGGCGCGCACGGCAAGGTAGACTGCGCCCATCCCGCCGCGCCCGATTTCGCGGACCAGTTTATACGCGCCGATCTGCCGCCCGGCCATCGTGTCGAGTTGCGCGGTGATGACCTCATCCTGCGTCGGAGCGTCGTGATATGCGGCGGGAGATTCAATGAAGTCGCCGGCCTGTTCGTGACAATCGATGTAATATTCGACCTGAAGACGCAACGATTGGTCATCGCCGCAGGCTTCGGCCAAAAAGGCTTCACGTTCGCCGGCCGGGCGGTCGAGCGCGGCGTTGAAAATCTCTTCGACTTGTTTCCAGCGTTCCAAAACGGTCACTCGTTCAGGCGGAACAGGCTCGGCCTCTGAGCCTTTTTCGCCAATAGGAGTTGAGTTAAGTTGGTAGATCTGTCCGAACGATTGCCGGATTGCAGACGACTGAACGGACCGGGAAATCAGTGTGACGACACACGAAGCATAAGAATTGCCGGCGTTTGAGTCAAGATCTACGTCTTTGGAAGCTGATCAAAATGAAGGGAATAAGCGCGGGGGAACGGCTGATCGTCGGGGCATAAAACCACAAAGGACGCTAAGGCGCGCAGAGGAAAACCATTCCTGATCTTTCACTGCGCTCCTTTGCGTCCTCCGCGGCCCATGCGGCCGAGGTTGGCTATCCGTATTGAAGCTACGCGGTCTGCGATTGCAATCCGCTCTAATTCGCTTCCATTGCCGCCCGGATCGCTTCCGGGTCATTGAAAAAGGCGATATATTGGTCCGTCATTTCAGGCGTCGCGAACTCTATCATTAACCGGTTCTCAATCCAGAACTCGACCAGTTCAAAGGGCCCGCGGTCGCAGCGCCGCGCCAGCCACCCTTCGCGCTCGCCGATTCGCAGGAGTTGTTCACAGTCGAGGCCTATTGAAATGTAAGCGTGAGTGGCGGTGAACGACGAATTCGGCTCGACGTCCGTATGGAATTCCGCCTGGGGTTCATATGGTCGCAACTCGGCTCCATACGGCAATACTTCGAGCAACGTGCCGTATTCATCGCCCGGAAAAATGAAGCGCGAGTCTTTCGGGAAATTAGGAGGCGCGGGCGCGGTTTGCGCATCCATGATCTCCGCCAGAACATTGGCCACATGTATCGGATTTCTTACAGCTATCGAAATATGATGAATCAAAATACTCCTCCTTCTCCAAAATGAGGTTATTCCTGACTTTTATCGTGTCGCGTCTCGAAGACGCTTTTTCCTTCTCACTCAATAACGCGTAAACCGGAGTACGATCGGATCATCGAGGCGGAAATTTTTCTGGAAAGCAAAAATCATCCCGGGAAGCGCGCGAAGTCGCGTCTGAGGTTAAATTTGGGACTGGGGAACACAAAAAGCGCAATGAAATATCATTGATAGTTTTACGCTTTTTATGCTCCTCTTCTTAATCATCTTCCAAACCTGACCTCATTGGCCTATAGTTTGAAAATCGTATGGACACCTCCCCTGACGTAACTCGACTTTTGCTCGCCTGGGGCGCCGGAGACCGTGAGGCGCTCGACAAGCTCGCGCCGCTGATATACCGGGAATTGAAGAAACTCGCCAGGAGCTATATGCGTAGAGAACGGCCGGGCCACACGCTGCAACCGACAGCGCTGGCGCACGAGGCTTACATTAAGATGATAGATCAGCAGAATGTGCGCTGGCAGAACCGCGCCCATTTTTTCGGCATAGCCGCCCAGGCGATGCGGCGCATTCTGGTTGACCACGCCAGGGCGCGGCTGGCTGAGAAGCGCGGCAGCGGCCTGGCAGTCTCCCTCGACGAGGCTATAGACGTTTCGGATGAGCGCGCCGGCCAGCTCCTTGCGCTCGATGAGGCGCTGAAAACATTGGCCGGATTCGACCATCAGAAGAGCCGCGTCGTCGAGTTGAAATATTTCGGCGGCCTGGCGCTGGAAGAAACGGCCGAAGTCCTGGGCGTCAGCCGGGCGACGGTGGTCCGCGAGTGGAGGATGGCTAAAGCCTGGCTTTACGGCGAATTGAATAAGACTTCGTAAAGACGCCTCTGATCCACTATACTGCGGAAACCTTCAATCATCATGAATCAAAACAGGCGAGAATTCATCAAAACAGCATCCTCGTTCGCGGCTGTGTCTATGCTGCCGAACGCGTCGGGATTCAACGGCGATGTCTGCTTCTTCTCGAAGCATCTTCCGGACATGGACTGGACTCGCCTGGCTCAGGCCGTGAAGAAGCTGGGCTTCGGCGGAATCGACCTGACCGTCAGACCTGGCGGGCACGTAGCGCCTGAACGCGCGGCGGAAGATTTGCCTGAAACCGTCGCCGCCATTCGCGCCGAAGGTCTGAGCGTGCCGATGATCACCACCGGACTGACTTCGGCCGGCGATCCGGCCGCGAAACCGATTCTTTCGACCGCCGGCAAGCTTTCAATTCCCTTCTTCAAACCAGGTTATTACAAATACTCATTCGCGGACGTGCGCGGCGAGCTTAAAAAAGCGATGAACGATTTCCGCGCGTTGACTGAAATCAGCAAACAGAGCGGCGTGCAATGCGGGTTCCACAATCACGAAGGCAACATTGGCGCGCAACTCTGGGATGTGGCGCAAACGATCGATCAGCTCGACCCTAAATGGGTCGGATATTATTTCGACATCAGGCACGCGGTCGCGGAAGGCGGCGTCGCAGGATGGAAGATCGCGCTCAATCTGGCCGCGCCCCGCATCAAGATGATCGCGGTCAAGGATTCTTACTGGGAAAAGTCGAACAAAGGCTGGCGACAGGTCAATTGCCCGCTCGGCCAAGGAATGGTTGATTGGAGGGCTTATTTCAAGGCGCTCAGACAGGCCCATTTCCATGGGCCGATCTCTTTGCATCTTGAATACGACATTCCAGGAGCGACGAAGGCTGCGGTGGAAGAAAACACACTGGCCGCGGCGCAACGGGATTTTGAATTTTTGAAGGCGCGATTGCAGGAAGCCTACCTTGTTTAAAACGGCGGATTTGATTCTACATTCTCCATTTTTCATTTTCCATTCTTTGGCAGAGAGGGTTTAAACCAATCACTGTTCCTGCCTAAAAATGGAGAATTGAAAATGGAGAACGGAGAATCTTTAAAGCTTAGTCGGCAATGTCATGAAAAACAGTTCGCGACGCGGTTTTCTTCGCGCCTCCGCGCTGGCTGCCGTTGGAATAACGGCGCGCGGCGCGCGCGGCTCTCATATCTTATTATCCAACCCAACCGACATACGGATCGAAGAACTCAGTTTCAGCTACGAAGAATTTCGCTACCGCGCCCCGTACAAATTCGGCGGCGTGCCCGTTGATCGCGCGACGATCCTGAACGTCAACGTCACCGTGCGGACGCGCGACGGCAGGGCGGCGAAAGGCTTCGGATCGATGCCGATGGGCAACGTCTGGTCGTTCCCCTCGCGCGATATTGCGTACAACACAACTCTAGCCGCGATGAAAGAACTGGCCGACCGGATCGCCGGGATCACCTCCGGTTATAAAGAATACGGTCACCCGATCGACATCAACGCCGCGCTCGAACCGGAATACCTGAAGGCGGCGGCGGAAATCTCAAAGGGTCCGACTCCAGGGCTTTCCTCACCAATCCCGAAACTCTGCACGCTGGTCACGGCAAGCCCCTTCGACGCCGCGATCCACGACGCCTTCGGAAAAGTTCATAACCGTAGTTGTTACCAGACGTACGGCCGCGATTTATTGCCGCGCGACCTGTCGAACTATCTCAACGCCGATTTCACAGGCGAATACCTGGATCGTTATCTGCTGCCGAAGCCCAAGCCTCAGATCGCGATGTTTCATTCGGTCGGCGGCGCCGACGCCGTCCTGCCGTCCGAGCTCAAAGAGCGAATCAATGACGGCCTGCCGGAAACGCTGGCCGAGTGGATCGAATATAACGGTCTGACTCACATCAAGATCAAACTGCAGGGCGAAGATTTGAAGTGGGACATAGAGCGCACGGTCAACATCGATCGCGTGGCGTCCGAGACCCG
>DASUFM010000748.1:0-5305 GCA_036274535.1 Blastocatellia bacterium | reverse complement strand
AGGCGCCGATAGCCAGTCGCCGGCATAGGCGATGGTAGTGATAAGCGCGTTTTCCGCCTGCCGGGAGTCGAGTCGCGTGTGCTGCGCGACAATGGGCGCGTCCGATTCGATGACGCTCGCATTGCATCGCTTTTCATCGGCGCTACAGCCTCCTATAAATCAGCCGCCGTCTGCGCCAGGACCCACTGTTTGCGCCCTGGCTCGCATGGCCGTCCCCACTCTCATTCTTCTTCGGGCTTGGAACTCATGTTTCGGCTTCATGATTTCTCTATTCCGCCCCCACATTTGCCTGCGGATTCCCGACGAAACGATCATACCGGGCTCTGTTCAGAGGATCGGTACGGGATCAAACAGATCAGGCCATCCCGCTTACGCCAATTCGATCTCTAAGTGGCTCATCAGGCAAATCTACTCGTTGTTGGCGCGAAGGTTGCCCACCTTAAGGCGCAAGAATATGATGAGGAGCGCCGCGATTCGATCGTATTGAAGAAAGCGCTTCTGGAAAAAACGAGGACTCCACGGGATGGTTAAAAAGTTCAAGATTGGCGATCATGTAAGCTGGAATTCAGAGGCAGGCCGGGTGTCGGGGACGATTATTGCGATCCACACCAGAGACTTCGACTACAAGGGTCATGTGCGTCACGCCTCGGAAGATGATCCCCAGTACGAAATCAAAAGCGACAAGACCGACCATATCGCCGCCCATAAGGGCAGCGCTCTCGAACACACTCCCGGTAAAGGCTAAGTGTGAAGCTTCCATTCTTCACAATTGGCCATTCCAACCGGAGCCTCGAAGAGTTCGCCGAGATGTTGACCGGGGCCGATATTGGCCTTGTGGCGGACATCAGAAAAGTCCCGATGTCCAGAGCCAATCCGCAGTTCAACATGGACACGCTTACAGACGCGCTCGCGGCCTTCCAAATTTCGTACAAACACATTGCGGCCCTCGGCGGCCTTCGCGGAAAGGCGCGAAGTTTACCCCCGGATGTCAACGGCTTCTGGACGAATGAAAGCTTCCATAACTATGCCGATTATGCGCTTTCAGAACAGTTTCACGCAGGCCTCGAGCATCTGCTCGATGAGGGACGCAAACTGCGCTGCGCGGTAATGTGTTCGGAGGCGGTGTGGTGGCGGTGTCACCGCCGCATTGTCGCCGATTATCTTATCGCTTGCGGGGAAGCCGTTTTCCACATCATGGGACAAGGTCGCTTGGAGCCTGCTCGCCTTACTCCGGGCGCCGTCATTCAACCAGGCGGGACGGTCGTCTATCCCGCTGCGCATCGATCGGCCCCATGAATGGCAGTTAGCCCACACATCGTATAGTCATCGTCGGGGCCGGTTTCGGCGGCCTTGAAGCCGCGCGCCACCTCGCGAGCGCGGAGGTCCGCATTACGGTGAGCGGAATGGCGCATCGGCGCCTACTATGTCCAATCTTCCCTCAACCCTCATCACTCTAAAAGCGGTCGTTCCGTCCTCCGCGCGCTCGAACCTCAGGTCGGCGTACGCGTTACCGACCCTGAGTTTACGCATTTCCAGCCAATGAACGAAGTCGGGCAGTTGCGGACGCACGACGCGCAGCCTCTGCTCGAACGCGTCAGGGACGAGACCCAGCGAAGTCTTGATCAAATAAGGGACGCTGCCGGCCGCCCAGGCCTGCGGGTGGCAGGCCACCGGGTACCTCACCGGTACGCCGAACTCGCGTTCATGGTAACCGGCGAAGAGTTCGGGCAGGCGGTAGTGCTCGAAATGCATAGCCGCTCGAATGACGCCAGTAAAGACGCGCATCGCCGCTTCGTCGAAGCCGTAGCGCCTGAACCCGGCGGCGATGATCGAATTGTCATGCGGCCAGACCGTGCCCAGGTGATAGCCGATCGGGTTGTAACGTCGTTCCTTTTCCGAAAGCGTGCGCACGCCCCAGCCGTTGAATACGTCATCGGCCATCAGACGCTCCATCGTGCGCCGCGCCTTGTCTTCCTCGACGATGCCTGACCAGAGCGCCTGACCGGGATTCGAAGAGACGACCACGACCGGCTGCCGGCCGGCCTGGAGCGCGAGGGCGTAAATGCCTTCCTCCTCCAGCCAGAATTCGCGGTTGAACCTCTCGCGCAATTCGTTCGCCTCGCTTTCAAGCCGCGCCGCCCTTTCGCCATCGCCCACGCGGCGGAAGATCGCGGCGATCTCGCGCTTCGCCCAGTACGCGTAGCCCTGCACTTCAACCAGCGCGATCGGGGGCCGCGCCAGACTGCCGTCGGCATTGACGATCGCGTCGCCGGAATCCTTCCACCCTTGATTGATCAGACCTTTCTCCGACGTGCTGGCGTACTCGATGAAGCCGTCCCCGTTGAAGTCGCCGTATTTGTCCATCCATTCCAGCGCAAGTTCGATATTGTCGCGCAGTTCGTCGAAGAGTTTCAGGTCGCCGGTCCAGGCCGCATGCCGCCCGACGAGGATGAGGAAGAGCGGCGTGGCGTCGATCGTGCCGTAGTAGGGCGTGTGCGGAATCTCTCCGAGCTTTGCCATCTCGCCGGTTCGCAACTCGTGCAGGATTTTTCCGGGCTGGGCGTCGCGCCATTCGTCCACCCGCTTACTCTGGTATTCAGCCAGCAGCCGCAGCGTCTGCGCCGCGATCTCCGGGTCGTAGGCGAGCGTCTGCAGCGCGGTGACGATGCTGTCGCGCCCGAAGAGCGTGGCGAACCATGGCACGCCTGCGGCGAAATACTCGCGACGCTCGAGCCCGCTCTTCAGCGCGTAAAGGTCGCGCAGCGAACGGTCCAGGATCGCGTCGAGAAGCAGGCTGTCGCTGCGGACCTCCGCCTCGCCCGCGACCCAGTCGCCACACTCGCGCCGCAGCCGGTCTCTGACCTTCTGGAAATCGGCTTGATAATGCGGCCCTGACGTTACTTCATTCGCCTTCTCTGATTCCGCGACGACGAGCGAGACTGCGAGTAGCTTGCGTTCCCCCGGCCGCAGCCTGATGTCGAAGCGCGCGGTTGTCCCTTCAATTGAATCGGGCGCCGGCGAAAAATGAACTGACAGGCTCCGATAAAGTTTATCGGCTCCCTCGTACACGAACGAGAGCGCCCCGTCTTTCCACTCCGGCTCAAGGCGCCTGCCGAGCTTTTCGGCCAGCAGGCCGCGAATGGCGAAGACATCTTCAAAGCCGGCCTCGAAGGTGAGCGTAAGCGGAAACTCGGCGTCCTGCGCCTCATAATTCTCGATCGTGATCAATTCATCCAGCGCGGGCTTACCGGGATCCACCAGCCGCTCCCACCTGACGCCGATCTCCTCTTTGCGTATGAGCCCGCCGCCGGACATGCGGATATCGGGATTGGTCAGTTGAAAGGCGGCCAGGTAGCCCTGCTCGGCAGTCGAAACCAGGCGCAAGGGGGCGGCCCCGGCCATCTTCAGGTCGTAACCGCTGAGGTAACGGCAGTCGTGATAATAGAGCCCGAAGCCGTGATTACCTCTCAACGGCACGATCCCGAATTGGTCGGTCAGGAAGAAGAGGTTTCCGTTCTTCACGACGACCGCGTCGGCGATGCCGCCGGTGACCGAAGGCGCGCCCTGGGTCAGGACGCGCTGTTTGTGTTCTTCCTTCTCCTGCGCCGAAAGTTGATGGCGTTGATGAGTCGTCGCGTGAGCTGCCTGATCCGGTTTCGACATTCTGCCCCCCACTTTCAAGATGATCCATCGCGTTCGACCACGCGCGCCCTGATCTTCACCAATTATTTTCGGCGATTCAGTACGAAAGCGCGCGGAACGGCCCAGCCTCGGTCTGATACGGTTTCGTTTCCCCAAATTTCTTGTCACGAATTGCGAGAAGGCCTGTCTCAGCCGCGCGCTTGCGGCGCATATTCACAGCGGGACAAGCGGATGCGCGCTGATCATTAAATAACAAGGCAAGGACACTTCGGCTCGCGCCGGCGGCGTTCGATGGGGGGAAACTGTTTCAGCTTGGAGGTGATGGAATGGCTGTTCCAATTCGTATAAAGACGCCGCCCGAGCGGATTCACGACCACTTACAGACCGGCGTGACGCGCACGATCGAAGTTGACGCCGGCGCGTTGGAGCGCGAGCTCCAATCGATCATTCGCGGCGAGGTCAGGTTCGGCGCCGGCGACCGCGCCCTCTACTCTTCCGACGCCTCGAATTATCGCCAGGTTCCGATCGGCGTCGTGATCCCGCTGGACAAAGAGGACGTGATTCAAACCGTCGCGGCCTGCCGGCGTTACGGCGCGCCGATTCTGGCCCGCGGAGGCGGCGCCGGCATTCCAGGGCAGAGCGTCAACGTCGCCGTAGTGATCGATTTCTCGAAGTACCTGCATAATGTCATCGCGCTCGATCCTCAAAGGCGGTTGGCTCGGGTCGAGCCCGGCTGCATCCTGGACACGCTGCGCGACGCCGCTGAGAAACATCACTTGACGTTCGGCCCCGACCCGGCGACGCACAACCGCAATACGCTCGGCGGCATGGTCGGGAACAATTCGTGTGGAATTCATTCGGTGACGGCGGGACGCACTTCAGACAACGTCGAGGAACTGGAGGTTCTGACCTACGACCGCGTCCGCATGCGCGTCGGGAGGACGAACGACGAAGAGCTTGCGCGTATCATCGGCGGCGGCGGCAGGCGCGGCGAAATCTACGCCCAGCTCAAAGCCTTCCGCGACAGATACGCTGATTTGATTCGGGCGCGCTTTCCGCGTCTGCCGCGCCGAGTGTCAGGTTATAACCTGCCGGAGCTATTGCCTGAAAACGGATTCAACCTGGCGCGCGCGCTGGTCGGCTCGGAATGCACGCTCGTGACGGTTTTGGAGATCACCGCGCGCCTCGCGCCGAGCCCGCCCGCGCGCTCGCTGCTGGTCTTGGGCTATCCCGACATCTTCACCGCCGCTGATCACGTGCCGGAAGTGTTAACGCACAATCCGATCGGGCTGGAAGGGCTCGACGACGAGTTCATCGAAGATATGAAGAAGAAGGGCATGCACCCGAAAAACCTCGAGTTGATGCCCGCGGGCGGAGCGTGGTTATTGGCGGAATTCGGCGGGACGAGCAGGGAAGAGTCCGACGGCAAGGCGCGCAAGGCGATGGATGAGCTGAAGAGCGAAGGCCAAACGACGGCGATGAAACTCTTCGACGATCCGAAGCAGGAGCGGATCCTGTGGCATTTGCGCGAAGAGGGGCTGGGCGCGACCGCGCGCATACCGGGAGAGCCGGACAACCACGAGGGCTGGGAAGATTCCGCCGTGCCCCCCGATCAGCTCGGCGCTTATCTGCGCGAGTTCAAAAAGCTCCTGGACAAATACAA
>DASUFM010000747.1:0-5382 GCA_036274535.1 Blastocatellia bacterium | reverse complement strand
GGTGTATTCAGCCGGAGGCTGGGTCTGTGTTTGTTGGCGTTGCGCCGTCGCTGTCATTGCGGCTACAAGCGCGATAGAAGACACGATCAAACTGATGGCGATAGCTTGTCTTTTCATTTTTTACATCCCCTGAATAAACAGGACCTGTAGGTCCTATAAGTCTTATAGGTCCGGTTTTATTTGATAACAACCTGCGAAGGCGCGATCGACACCCGCGCCTCCGGGTTGTAGTAATCGTAAAGCGCTGACGGCGCGGTTTGCGCTTTGACTCCGTAGCGCGGTTTGAATTTGAAAGAGAATTTCAGGCCGCCGGCTTGCGGCCACAGATAAACGATCACGCGGTCGGGCAGGACGTCGTAATGATTCAAACTCCAGCCCGATTCCTTCGCCGCGCGTTCCAGCGATTCGCGGTCAACATCAGCTCCCGGCGGCAGTCCGATCTCCGCGAGCATCATTCCGAACTCTTGGCCGAACTCTTGGCCGAACTCTTGGCCGAACTCTTGGCCGAACTCTTGGCCGAACTCTTGGCCGAACTCTTGGCCGAACTCTTGGCCATAACCCTGATGCCCAATGCGCTCGGCCGTGACGTTGCATACGATCTCTTCGCCGATCTTCGCTTCGAGTTTGTCGTAATTCACAGCCAGGCGCAGCGCGCTCGAATTGCGAAGCCTGAAATTTTCGCGCCGATCCGCCGCGCCCTGCTCCCACGGCTCATAATGCGTTTCGACAAGCTGAGTCGAGGCCCTATTAGCATTGCCGGAGCGCCGAATCTCAACGCGGTTGTTCCCCCGGTTGAGGAACGATGAAATATCGACCGCAATCGGATCGCTCAATTGCCCGCTCGGCGGCATTGCGACTGAAGAGACGCGCTTTCCGTTGACGACGATCTCGGCTGTCCCTGTCGCGCCTGAGGCCGCGAATTCTCCTTCGTTCAAGCTGATGAGCGTATCAAGAACGTTGATCGTCGCCTGAGTCGAAAGCCAGACGCCGTAACGGTCCTTGTTGCGCAGCAGGAAGAGCAGTCCGCGATTCATCAAATCGCTGTTTTTCTCTCCGTCGCGCTTCAGCGCGTTGACCGCCAGCGCCGTCGTCTCGATTCTTCCCGCCAGTCCCCAACCATAGAACGGAGTATTCGACTCCAGGTTCCAGTAACTTGTTCCGGACTCTTCACGCGCCATCGTTCGCAGTTTCGCGACGGCCTTTTCCGCCCGCGATTTTTCGCCCGCTTCCATTGCGGCCAGAGCGTAAGAGGCGAACAGATAAGGCTCGTCAATTTCTTCGATTCGATTCGCCAGATAATCGAGCGCGCGGCTCAATGCGGCCTTCGACTCTTTGTCATTCTCCATCGCCAAAACGCGGGCTATGAAAGCGGTGTTGAGCGCCGTGCGCTTCGTATCCTCCTTTTCGTTCCAGTAATGCGTCAGCCATCGGCCGTCGGACTGCTGAGCCTTGACGATGAATTGGCGCGCGCCGTTAATCACGTCTTCGTCAACGCCGATGAAATCGCCGGCGTCGTTCAGGAATCGCAGCGTGTAAGCGGTCAGCGCCAGATCGGCCTCGCCGCGCCCCCAATAACTGAACCCACCGTTTTCGGCGCGATAACCGAGCAGCCGTTCGTAGCCCGCCTGCGTGTAGCGTCGCGCCTTCTCTCCGACTTTTCGCATGGGGGCCGAAAGTTTTTCGCTCTGAGGTTCGAGGTAGCGCAGGATCATCACGTTCGGATATGTCGAAGAGATGGTCTGTTCAGCGCAGCCGTAAGGCCGTTGCAGAATGCCTTCTATGCCTTCGAACGCGTGAGCCATCAGGTTTGGATAAATCTTCAGTTCGGCGTGAACGGAGCCCTTGATCGCATCCATCGGAACATTGATGTCGAGCGACCCGCTTTTGCCGAAGACGCCGCTCGCCGTTTGAGCCAGTTCTTCGCCGTCGGGATGAACGCTGACCGGTTTTTCAATAGCGTCGCTCGCGTCGGAGCCGAAGGCCGTGACTCGCTGTTTGCCGTCCTTGACCGAAGCGACTGCGCGGAAATCGAAGACCACATGGCCGGCGTCTCCGGCTTTGACTTCCGCGCGTTGACGCGCGGCGCCGAGCAATTCGAACCAGCTTTCAGGCTTGATCTCGGCGTTGACGGTCTGCGTTTTTTCCAGGTAGTTGCGCAGGACGACCGGAAGCGAAATCTCGTCTCCTTCGGTCAGGACTTTCGGCGGGTCGTGTTCGGCGAAGAAGGGCTGGAAGGCGCGAAACTCTTTTTCGGCGATCCCAATTTCACCGTCAACCGTAGAGCCGACAACAGACATCTTCCAGGTCGTGATATTGTCGGCAAGCTTGAATTTCAAACGCGCTCGGCCTTGTTTGTCGGTCTCGATCTGAGGCTGCCAGAGCAAAGTTTCCGGAAAGTATTCGCGCAAACGCGGAGTCGCGATCTGATTCGGCGCGCCAGGCTCCGGCGGTTCCACGCCGGAACGGGTGACTATCGTTGCTGAAGCGGCGCTGGTCATAAAAAGCCCTGGCTCAGCCGCAACCGAGACGGTTTCGGTCACGCCGCCGACATCGAGCGTGGCGTCGACCTTTGTAAGTTTCGAGGATAAAACGACCACGCCAGTGATGACCGCACGCCTGAACCCCATCGCCTCAAAATGGATTTCGTAAACTCCCGGGGCAAGACCGCGCAACAGATAAGCGCCTTCGCTGTTGGTCTGCGCCGTCGAGACGGATTCGGTGTTGAAATATTTAGCCTTTACAGTTACGTTCGAGATGGCCGCGCCACTCGAATCGGTGACGATGCCGGCGATCGCGCCGCCGTCGCCTGAGAAACTGATAGACTTCGACTTCCTTTGAGCGACGTTTTTTTCAACGGCGCCTTTTGCCGACTCTTCAGAGACGATTTGCGCGAAATTGGCCACGTCGAAATCATCAAAGGTCCCTTCTTTGCCGTCCGCGCCGAGGCTGCGAACTTTAACATTAGCGACCTGTTGCATGACCGGAAGGACCTCGGTCTTCGATTTCGGCTTCTCGCCGTATTGCGCCTGATCGAATTGCGAGACCTGATAAGAGTAAACAGAGGCGATGTTGAACGTCGCGTAGTAGCGATTGCCCCAGCCGTCGCGCAGTTCGTCGAAATCAACGCCGGATCGCTTCAAAACTTCGCGCAACTCGCCTTCGTTTTGTGGGACTGACTTTGTATTTCCGTAATGCTCCGTCAGGGCGCGGCGGATTCGAGCCGCGGTCTCTGCTGTGTAATTAATCAGGCAATTCGAGACTGTGAAATCGTCTGATGCCCGGGTCTCCCGCTCATCATCGAATCGCCCGTTCGGCCCGCCGCTTTTGACGCTGATGGAATAAGAGTTTCCCTCGATCCCGAACTCGAAGCGGTACGAATTACCCCAGCGGTCGCTCAGCGCGTCAATGTCAATGGTCTCGCGCGACATCAATTCGCGTTTCAATGTCTCACGGTCGCGGATGAAGCCGCCGGTTCGCGCATAATGTTTTTCGACCGTTCGCGTAATGGCGGAGGCGATATGAGTGAAGTATTCCCACGATTCTCTGAATGCGCTGAAATCATCATCCGTGCCGAAGCGTTTATCCGGCCCTGCGGAAATCATTTCGAACACATCTTTGACGGTCTCGACCGAAAACTTCGGACGGTAGGGCGTTCCCCAGTGATCGCGCAGTTCATCCAGATCGATTCCCGCGAGCAGCGCCTGGCGGCGAAATGTGGTTTCATCAATCGGGTAAATCGATTTCGACTTGTACTGCGAATCAAGCGTATCCCTGACGGGCTTGATACGCGCCGAGATCTCGTCTCTGAACACAACTTCAGGATCGGACTCGAATTCGTCGCCTCGGAAAAACTCCGGGCGGTAACTATCGTAATCACGTCGATTGAGTAAAATCTCCGCGACCAGTTCCAGCCCTTCCGGCAAAGGTTTTGAAAGATCGATCCGGTCGAGATCGCGCCGTGTAACCCCGGCCAGATCATCGCCTGCTCCAAGCGCTCCGCGGAAAGAATCGTAAAAGCCGAAGTTGCGACCGCCGAAATCCTGATCAGTTCGCGCGCGCTCCTCGATGGCCTTGTCGAAGATCACCACGCCGAGCGCGCTTTCGGCGGCGCGGCCTTGCGGCATTAGTACGCGCAAGTCAGCGCGAGCTTCCTCTCCAGGCCGATACGAAGCCTGATCGAATTTCACATCCAGCTTCAGTTCACGGTCGCGCGGATAAATAACACTGGCCACGCCGGTTTCATACCAAAAGTCGCTATTTTCGCTCAAAGCCGGGTAGGCCAGGATCGCCACCTCGTCGATGAATTCCTGATTGTATGGAAAGGCTATCTCAGCGCGACCATCCTTCAATTGAACCGCGCGCGTAGCCAGCAGCCGCGAACCACGCATCAGATCGACTATCCAGTTCACGCGCGGCGAGTCGGAAGTCAATCGAGCTTTGATCGGCTCGCCGGCCCGATAGAGCGTCTTGTCGGTCTCAACACGCATTGTGGGCGAGTTACGGTCCCAGTATTTGCGCAGATCCTCTCCCGATCTTCCCTGACCATCTCTGGCGACGAGCTTTAAACATAGCGCTTCGCGCTCAGGGGTTTGGCTGGCTTCGAGCGCAGCGACTTTCGCGACTCCGTAGCGGTTGCTTTTCACAGTCGTCAGAACCCGCTCGGAGTTTCCATTTACTATTTCCTGATCATAATCTTCGACGCCGAACACCTGGCTGATCGCCACCTCGCACTGCGCCGGAGCTCCGTCGGCGTAAAAAGTCGAGATGTAAAACTGAAGCGGCATTCTCTCGTCGACTCTGCCGCGCTCTATCAAATAAACGTGAATCGGCTCTCTGGTAATACGCAGGTCGAAGCGGCGCTGTTCAGTGCGGCCCGTGGTCGGATCGGTCAGATAGGCCGCGTAGCGCAGGTCGCGGAAGCGCGAATACGATCCGGGGTTGAAGTCTTCGTGTTCTTCCGCAAGATCGATGCGGGCGATGAAGCGCCCGCCATCGTCGAGATCGCCTTCGTATTTATCGCTCTCTTCGGTATTCCATTTCTGCTCCCGGTAATTCCAGCGCCGTTCGGTTTCGCGAACTACGCGGACATGGCCGCGTTTAACCGGCTTGCCAAAAATGTAATCGGCGCGCACCTCGATCTCGGCGTTTTGCCCCGGCAGGTAATAGCCTCGGTCGGGTTTGACGTTGACGACGAAATTGGGCAGGTCGTAGCGACTGATTTTAAACGGCTGGCTGCCGGGCGCGTTGTGAGAGCTTTCTTCGCCCAGCCAGGCTTCGATGAAATAATCGCCCAGCCGCGCGCTGTCAGAAATGGGCCAGTCAACGCTCGCCACGCCGAAACGCGAGGTCTTGAATCCTGCGTGGAAAATGTAGCTGCCTTCA
>DASUFM010000746.1:0-6430 GCA_036274535.1 Blastocatellia bacterium | reverse complement strand
TATTGATCATTTCGGGTCTCCCGCGCAAATCTTCGCCGCTTCACGATTGTCGCTCGAAAGAGAAGGTCTTAAGCCGGAGACCATCCGTGAGCTTCACGATTCTGAAATCCTCGAAAAAGCCGACGCCGAAATCGAGCGGTTGGAACGGCTGGGCGCAGTTGTCATCACGCTCGAAGATGACGATTATCCGCCGCTGTTGCGTGAAATCTACGACCCGCCGATCGCCTTATACGTTCGCGGGGATTTGAAGAAAGCTTGCGCCCGCCCTTGTCTCGCGGTCGTCGGTTCGCGGCGGTCTTCGACATACGGCGTCAACGCCGCTCAGAGCCTGTCTCGCGATCTGGCCCGGAACGGCTTAACGATCGTCTCAGGGCTGGCGCGCGGGATCGACGCGGCCGCGCATCAAGGCGCGATTGAAGTCGCCAGAGAATTTACTAAAGAATCCTCTAAAGAAATTGGCAAAGAAATTGGCGAAGAAATCAGAGGGTTGACGGTCGCCGTCGTCGGAACCGGATTGGACACGACCTACCCGAAAGAACATCAGAAGCTGGAGGAGGAAATTGCGGCGAGCGGCGCGGTGGTTTCGGAATTCCCTCTGGGCACGCCGCCACTGCCCCAGAATTTCCCATATCGCAATCGTGTCCTGAGCGGGCTCTGCATGGGCGTTTTGATCATCGAAGCCGCGGAGCACAGCGGAAGCCTGATCACCGCGCGAATGGCCTACGAACAGGGCCGGGAGGTCTTCGCCGTGCCCGGCAATATCACTTCCCAAACTTCCTTCGGGCCGAACTTCCTGATCAAAGACGGCGCGAAACTTGTACAGCATTGGCGTGATGTCGTCGAGGAACTCCCGCGCGAGATTAAGGACAGAATTCTCGGCGTGGATCGGCCGAAAAGCGCCGGCCCGCGAACGAACGTTCAGCCGATGTTCGAAACCATCGCGATGAGCGATGACGAACGCACGGTGCTTGGTATGCTCACGGCTGACGCCCCATCACACATCGATCAATTATTAATCTCCAGCGGAATGAGTTCCCCTGATTTGATGAGCGCATTGCTTGGGCTACAAATGAAAGATAGAATCAGAGAGCTTCCGGGCAAGAGTTATATCAAAAGGATTTAAAACAGTTGTTGAGCGCCGTTTGCCGGCTGTGGTTGGCGGCCGGCGATCGATGACAGTCAACTGAAAATGTTTGAATGGTTTTTGGAGTGGTTTAAGCATATTTCCGAGCAGGTTGAGAACCTGCACATCTTTTATGCCGCGCCTATTATGATTCTGATCGGCGCGCTTGATTCGTCATTGTTGTCCTTGCCTGAGGTCAATGACATCATCACTATTCATCGCATCCTTAATGACCCTTCCGAGGTTTATTATTTTCCACTTTTTCCGGCGATTGGTTCGGTGATAGGCTGTTTGGTCCTGTATCGCATCGCGCAACGCGGCGAACAATTCATTTCCAAGCGCTTTCATCCAAGACATCTGGATCGGGCAAAAGAGCTTTACCGAAAATGGGGAATCTTCGCGCTGGCCATTCCCGCTCTGCTCCCCCCGCCGATGCCCTTCAAAATCTTCGTTGCGGCGGCGGGCGCGTTGAACTACCCTATTGCGCGTTTTGCCACTGTCATAGTAATCGCGCGAACAGTGCGATATTACTTCTGGGGATGGGTAGCCTTCTTTTTCCGCAAAGAGGTTTTACAGTTTCTGGACTGGCTGAAAGCTCGTCTGGAGTCTCATCGCGTGGAAATTATCGGAGGGATCATCGCGCTTTTGGTTCTCTTTTTCATCGGACGGCGCGTGTTTGCGCGCCTGAGAAGCCAGACGCCCGAGCGCCGGTCACAAGCCTCGTACACTGACTGACTCCCACATCAAAAATTAAGGATTGATAGGAAGAGATGAAATTTCTGTTGTTGGGCATAGGCGGCGCGCTGATTAAGCTGCAAGGCGCGCTGGAGGGGCTTGGCGCGCTGGGAATATTCGCCGTCGGGCTTCTGGACGCCTCGTTTATCCCATTGCCGGGAGGGCCGGACGTCATGGTGATGGCGCTGGCGCATAAGAACCACGCGATGGCGCCTCTGTATATCTTCGCCGCAATAGCCGGCTCAACCATCGGCTCGCTCCTCCCATACTTCATCGGACTCAAAGGCGGACAGGCCGCGCTCAGGAGATTCAGCCCTAAAAAGCGCGCGCGCGTGGAAGATCTGATCAACCGTTACGATATCTGGGCGTTGCTGCTTGCGGCGGTGCTCCCTCCACCCTTTCCACTCAAAATATTCCTGCTCTCAGCCGGCGCTTTCCGAATGCGGCTCTGGCGATTTATGACGGCGATGTTCATCGGCCGCGCTGTCAGGTTCATCCTCGAAGGCTGGATGGCGGTCAGTTACGGCGAACAGGCCAAAGACATCTTTAAACAGCATTATCCGAAAATCGGACTCAGCATCGCCGCGGCGATCGTGATCATCTTCCTGGTCAACAACCTGTTCAAACGCAGGAACCTCAACGACGAACTCCAGGCGCCAGGCGCAAAATAACCTGGGAGCGCAGGCATCCCTGCCTGCCGCCTGGGAGCGCAGGCATCCTTGCCTGCGCGGTCTCGGCAGAAACGAGTTAAGAAGACAAGGTCACCTTACGAGGTAGTAAGCAAGAATCACTGCGATCCCGGCCTTTTCGAGTATGCGCTGCTCCATCGCCAGTCTTCTGGCTTGCAACACAGTCCTGCCTTGACCGGGTTGTTTTCAATATAAAACACGGCGTTCGCGAAATGCTTCTCGTTGCGGATGTATCTATCAAAGGATTCCGGCTGCCAAAATTCACCTTTCCGACCTAGCATTTTATTGCAGGCGTTAGCCGTATAAGATTTCCATGAATGCGCAATCTGGCTCAACTCCCATCCAGGTTGAGGCGTATATAGAACGTGGACGTGATTGGGCATCACGACCCAAGCATGCAGTAAATATCTCTCGATATCGAAATGAAGCAGCGCATTCTGAATGATCTCTGCGATGCGGTCGTCCTTCAGATAGCAACGTCCACGCCCCTGATCGAGATAAGCGTCAATGCGTTTACGGCGTTCAAGGTCATAATCTTTCTTTGGCAGAGAACCGATCTCCTGACACCACGCATCGAGCACTTTCTGCGGCATTGAATCGAACAGCCGAAAAGTCACTGTTTGTGTCTGCCCCTCGGCGTCGAAATGCGGCAAGTATCCTCGCGAATACCATCCTGGCCCGCCAATAGTTTGCTCTTTAGGCTTCGCATTAATAACCCGCTTTTTCCATGCATCACTCATAATTTCCTCCGGTGAAAGTCATGGGAGCAGTCCTATGAACGCAGACATCGTTGCTTGCGAAGTTTCTAAAGTGATTGAGCCAGTTCAGTACGCTCTTTTCCGAAACCGCGCAGGCAAGGATGCCTGCGCTCCCAGAGCTACGACTAGACTCCATGGTTATGGCGCGGCCCAATTTACGGAGTAACTATATATAAAATTTCTGTGTCTTTACAAAATCGATTGCGCCATTTCGACCACGCTCCGGCTGATGGAAAGGCATCCGGTCAGTCCCGGCGATTCAATCCCTATGAGATGAATGATTGATGGGTGGTTCGGGTCGTGTTCGATCACGAAGTCGACGAATGAATGTTCGTGTTCGGCCGCGAGTCGCGGGCGGATTCCCGTGTAACCCGGCCGCATATCCTCGAATCGAAGCGCCGGCGCCATTTGCGCGGCCGATTCGTAAAAGTCGCGCAGATCAGTGCGATCGTTCTCGTAATCGTCCTTGTTTTTCACGTATCGCGCGTTCGGCCCGATCAGCAAGCCTCCGGCCGTGGTCCTGGTGAAATGAACTCCGAGTCCATGCCCGGTCGGCAGAGGCAGAGGATATACCAGGCCGTTGACCAGTTTGCGCGCGCCCGGCAGCAGCTCGGCGTATTCGCCACGGCAAGGATAGATCGTGTGTTTGTCGTAGCCGAACATCCGCGCAACCTCGTCGGAGTAGAGACCGGCGCAATTGATGACGGCGCGAGCGCCAAACTCTTCGCGCTCCGTGCGAATCAGGGTCAGGCCGTCCCCGGCCTCCGCGCCGATCATACGGGTATTCGTCAGGATATGGGCGCCGTTCGATTTGGCGATGCGCTCGAGCATCCTGATCAACGCCTCGGCTTCGACGATGCCGGTGTTCGGCGAATTGATCGCCACGGGCGAACCGATATTCGGTTCGAGGCGGCGGATGAATTCGCCGTCGACGATTTCAAGCCCCTCGACGCCGTTCTCATCGCCGCGCCGCTTCAGGTCCTGAAGAATCGGGAGATGATCTTCGCTGTCGGCGACGACCAGTTTGCCCGTGCGTTCGTGCGGGACGTTGTGAGCGGCGCAGAATTCGTAGAGCATACGAGCGCCGCGCACGCAATGAAACGCCTTGAGCGAGCCCGGTTTGTAATAGATCCCGGCGTGAATGACCCCGCTGTTGCGCGTCGAAGTCCCCATGCCCAGGCGCGGCGCGGCTTCAAGCAGGAAGACGTCGTCGTAATGACGCGAGATTTCGGCGGCGACGGCTGGTCCGATGACGCCGCCGCCGATGACGACTCTGTTGGCGATTTCTGCTGCGTTCATGGCGTGATTCAACTGTGTTGCAAACTCAATCGCTCGACGCGTGAGGCGCGTCCGGTCTCTTCGTCAACGTCCACGATCAGCCCGTTCAACTTGATATCGCCGTCGCAGGGCTCGAACTTCGTTGAGAGGCCGCGCAGGAATCTTTCCAGGACGATTTCGCTCCGCATTCCGATAATGCCGTCATGCGGGCCGACCATTCCCAGGTCGGTCATGTAGGCCGTGCCTTCCGGCATAATCTGTTCATCGGCGGTTTGCACATGAGTATGCGTGCCGACGACGGCCGTGACGCGGCCGTCGAGGTAGCGCCCCATGGCCACCTTTTCCGAGGTCGCTTCGGCATGCATATCGACGATGATGATCTTGACCGAAGGCTCCAGCGCGGCCAGTTGCGCGTCAGCGCATCGGAACGGATCATCGCACTGGCTCATGAAGACCCGGCCTTGCAGGTTGATTACGGCGACCGGAACGCCGCGCGCCTTGCCTACCCATCTGCCCTTGCCAGGGACGCCGGGCGCGTAGTTCGCCGGACGCAACAATCGCGGCTGCTTGTCTATGTATTCGAGGATTTCTTTCTTGTCGAAAATATGGTTGCCGGAGGTCATCACATCCACTCCGGCGGCGAGCAGGTCTTCGGCGATTCGAGGAGTGATCGAAAAACCTCCGGCGGCGTTCTCGACGTTCGAGACCACGAAATCGATCTCGCGCTGCGAGCGCAAATCATGGAGCCGCTCTTCGAGCGCGCGGCGACCGCCGCGAGCGACAGTATCGCCGGTCATCAGAATCCTTATCATTTTCTACTGACCTTTCTAAGCCTGACGCCGGTACAGATTCAATGAAATGAGCCTGGTTGAAGAGAAGTCGGGCGAGGAGATCACACGCGAGGACTTCCGCTCAGCCGTGGCCGAGGCTTCATTTGAACCTGTTCGTAACAGGTGGGTGACCTGAGCTTTGCGGCTTAGATACTCGCGACTATGGCGAGCGTACACGCCGTCAAAATTATGCATCGGTCTCCCATTCAAATGAATTGGCTCAAATTGAATTGCCACCGCACACTAACTTCGCAGAAGTCCTGCATCGCTTTGCATAGTATATTACAAGGTACATGGGGTCAATGGCATATTTTCGATTGCGCGCCGCCATTCCCGTGGCGCTCTCTTGCCTCGCATCCATCTTGACCCGCAAGGGGGACGTTGGATATCCTTTCTTCTTTTCAAAAATAGTAACTCGTTTGGAGTGCTTTCGGAGGAGATTTTTCAGCAATGGGTATTCAAGCGACGCAGATTCGCAAAGGCATAGTGATCATTCACAACGGCGCGCCGCACAAGGTGGTCGATTTCCATCATCACACTCCCGGCAACCTTCGCGCGATGGTGCAGACCAAGCTGCGCAATTTGAAGACTGGCGCCACGACCGAACATCGCTTCCGTTCGACCGAGGACGTTGAACGCGCCGTCCTCGACCAGCACGAGATGAGCTATCTGTATAACGAAGGCGACATGTATTATTTCATGAACACCGAGACCTATGAACAGATCGGCTTGAGCGCTGAAGACCTGGGAGACGCGGTGGGCTATATGCTGCCCGAGACCTTGATCAATGTGGATTTTTACGAAGGCGCTCCGATCGGCATCGAGATTCCGCAGGTCGTCACGTTGAAAGTCATCGAGACCGAACCCGAGATCAAGGGCGCCACGGTCAGCAACGTCGGCAAGTCGGCGAAGCTCGAAACCGGCATCACTATTCAGGTCCCGGCCTTCATCAAAGAGGGTGAGAAGATTCGCGTGGATACGACTGAAGGCCGCTACATCGAACGCGCCAAGTAATCC
>DASUFM010000745.1:0-8630 GCA_036274535.1 Blastocatellia bacterium | reverse complement strand
AAAGGTGGCCCCACCGTCCACAGACACTTCGACCCGGGCCACCGACCCGCCGCCGGCGTCGCTCGCCGTCCCGCTGATGGTGACTGTGGTTCCGGCTGATATATCCGATCCTGCTTTGGGGGACGTGATTGTCGAAATCGGCGGCGTCGTATCCTGGATTAATGTGACGGCAATCTGCGCCGGAGGATCCTGCACGTTTCCGCTGGTGTCGACCGCGCGACTTCTGATCGTCGCCGATCCTGGCGTGGCGGGCGTCCAGTTAAAACTCCATGAGGTCGTTCCCGAGGCCGCGCTAAAGGTCGCCCCACCGTCCACGGAGACCTCGACCCGGGCCACCGACCCGCCGGTGTCGCTCGCAGTCCCCGTGATGGTGGTCGTGGCTCTGGTTACTACGGTCGCTCCAGGCGCCGGGGAAGTGATTGCCGAAGTCGGGGCTGTCCTGTCAGGATTCGTTGGGGTGTTGGCGCGGTTGCTTGTCATGCCACATCCGGGGTAGAGCAGAATCGAACTTACAACAGCCAGTCCTGTAAGAACCCTTAAGATGTTGACATAACGTTCGGCGAACTTCTGAAATACTTGTGTCATATATACCTCAGTTCAAGCGCTGAACATCAATCGTGATGTTGGGGAAAGCGTTGGTCGTCTCCCTTACAGTGATGTGGGATGGAGAGCGGTTTTATTTCGGAAAAAATGTGACGGTCCATAAAAAGTCATATTCAGCCAGAATCACTCCGCGCAAAATTGCAGGAAAGCAACGGTGGAAGACTTCGGTTTAATTGCGCCAGGGCTTTAATCGAGTTTGTGAGAAGGCGCTCTGAAACCGGAACCGATATGTCGAGGAGCGACATGTCAAGCGAGCCAGGCCAGCGCGTTCGGTGAGGATGCCGGGATATCTTGCGACCACCTTTTCCTGACTGACGCGCGGCATTCTACACACGCTATGACCTGTGTTCAAGGTTCAGAGATGAGACAAGAGCAGGAGGAGGGAAGGGGCTAATGATTACTGAGCGCACAGGAAAATGTGGGAAAAGAAAATAGAGGCGCAAAAGATCTGTATATTTTCCTTTCCCACATTTTCCTGTCTGTTGGCTGCTGGTATTATTTCTACCGGGTCGTCGATTCAACCGGTCGGACGATCGATTTACCGCTGAGCGCCAAAAGGGCCGCCGCCGAGCGGCCAAATTTGTAACACCGAGGCTGACCGATGAAATACTGTCAGACATGCCGGAAGTCATATCCAACTACGCAGCGCTTTTGTACGGAAGACGGCCGTACGCTTTCATTTGAAGACCCATATCATCTTGTCGGGAGTGTGCTGGCCGAGAGGTATCGCCTGGACGCGCTGGCCGGGATAGGCGGCATGGGAGCGGTCTACAGCGCGCATCATCTGGCGCTGGATCGCCGCGTGGCTTTGAAGATTCTCCAGCCCAATATCGCGGTGAGCAACGTCCGGTTGCTCGAACTATTCGAGCGCGAGGCTAAAACGGCGGCTCAACTGACGCACGAGAACATCGTCATCGTGCTGGACGCCGGGCGCACGGCCGGCAACTTCGCCTATATCGCCATGGAATGGTTGGAGGGATACACGCTCGCCGAAGAGATCGCCGCGCGAGGGCGCCTCGAATTTGGGCGAGTGATGGAGATTCTCCAGCAGGTCGCCGCCGCGCTCGAAGCCGCTCATGCGGCGCGCGTCGTCCACCGCGACCTGAAGCCCGCAAACATCATGCTGGTCAGGCAGCCGGACGGGCGAGAGCGTCTCAAGGTGCTCGACTTCGGGATCGCCAAAGTTATAAACGATTCTACCGTGTCGCCTGTGTCCGCAGTGATGGGGACGCCGCTTTACGCAAGCCCTGAACAATTGAGTTTAGGCGGCCGCATTGACGGGCGGGCGGATATTTATTCGCTCGGCATCATCCTTTTCGAGATGCTCGCCGGCGAGCCGCCCTTCAACGCCGCCTCGGCTCGCGAGATGTTACATCTGCAAATGAGCGCTCCGCCGCCGCCCCTGCGAAAATTCCGTCCCGACGCGCCGCCGGGCCTCGAAACGCTGATCAATCGCATGCTGGCAAAAAATCCGGAAAATCGACCGCAGAGCGCCGGCCAGATTCCCGCGCTATATGAGAATGCGGGCTACAGCGATTTATGGGTGGGAAACGATCAATATCCATTTCCGGAATTGGAAGACGGGAGCGTGGCGCTTCATTTCCATGGCGAGTATGCGGACGATCTTGCAGGTAGCTCAGCCCCGGATTCCCTACAGCCCGCCATCGACGTTGCGCCGGAGCCTTTCTGGAAGCGCGCGATCGTCAGGAGGGCTGCGTTGGGTTCCCTGATCGTTTTCGCGGCTATGTTTTGTTGGCTGCTCTGGCCCGTTGTGAAGTCAACACTGGGGTTCTCCCTGAATATCGATTCGGTGGCGGTTCTGCCGTTCAAGAACGATAGTGGGGATCCGAACTCAGAGTACCTTGGCGCGGGCATCACTGACGAATTGATCCACAGCCTCTCGCGCCTGCCTCAACTTCGGGTTATCGCGCGTAGTTCCGTCTTTCGCTACAAAGACCGCGAGGTCGAGCCACAGACGGTGGGACGTGATCTGAACATTCAGGGGGTGATCACTGGTCGAGTCGCTAGACGCGGGAACCGGCTCTTTATAAACGTGGAGCTCGTGGATGCGCGCAACGACCAGCTGTTGTGGAGCGAGCGGTACGAACGCGATCCCGCGGATTTGCCGAAACTGCCGGTGGTGATCGCCCGCGAAGCGGCGGCGAAACTCCGAAGCCAGTTGACGGGAGAAGATGAGAAACGCATGACCGAGCGGGGCGCCGGGAACGCCGAAGCTTATCAGTTTTATTTGAAGGGCAGATTTGCCTTGGGCGAGCGCACTCCTGACGGCGTGCGACGAGGAATCGAATATTTTCGGCAGGCGCTTCAAAAAGACCCGAAAAACGCCCTGGCCTATTCAGGGCTGGCCGATTCCTATTTCGTTCTCGGCCCGGTTGGGATCGGCGCGCTCCCGGCGCGCGACACGATGACGAAACAGAAAGAGGCGGCTATCACAGCGCTGGAGCTCGATGAGACGCTCGCCGAGGCGCGCACCTCGCTGGCCGTGGTCAAGCTGGTTTACGACCTGGACCTGGCGGGCGCAGAACAGGAATACAAAAGCGCCCTGCAGATCAATCCGAATTATGCGATCGCGCATAACTGGTACGCCATCTATCTGACTTCAAGAGGACTTTCGGATCAGGCCATCGCCGAAAGCAGGCGGGCGTTGGAACTCGACCCGCTCTCGGCCAGTTTCAGCGCCAATCTGGCCGATCATTATTTCTACGCGCGTCAATTTGATCAGGCGGCGGCGCAATACCGAAAGACGATCGCGATGGCCCCCAAACTGGCGGCCCCGCATGCCGGGCTGGCCCGCATCTACGAGCTGCAGCGCAAGTATGATGAATCGCTGGTGGAAGTTAACCAGGCCATCACGCTCTCCAAACGCTCGCCGAAATTGATCGCCCTGCTCGGCCACATCAACGCGTCCGCCGGAAGAAAAGACGAGGCTCTGCGGCTCCTGCGCGAACTGGAGCGGGCGCCGCGTGAAGTCGAGGTCTCGCAGGCGGACTTCGCGCTGGTTTACCTGGCCCTGGACGATAAAGAGCGGGCCTTGACCTCGTTGCGAAAAGCCGTCGCCGGGGCTGATCCCGCCCTGCTTTATCTCAAAGTCGATCCGGCCTACGACGGCGTTCGCTCGGACCGGAGGTTTAAAGAGCTGCTCAAGCGGATCGAGTGAATCAGACGATCTGACGGCCCATCTATTGAATGGCTGATGTGGCATAGCCTGTCTGATTAAACGAAGGAGCGGTGAATAGTGAATACGCCAATACTGAATGAAGTTCTCGAAGACGGCCCGTTTAGTGGTCGGCGTCCGACCAGTCACGAACGGATGACGGGCCTGCCATGGGATGCGTCGTACCAGGACGGCCCTGCGCCCTGGGATATTGGCCGGCCGCAGCCGGCAATAGCGCGTTTGGCGTCCAAAGGCGGATTCGCCGGAGCGGTGCTCGATGCGGGCTGTGGGACCGGCGAGAACGCTCTTCACGTAGCTTCGCTGGGATTGTCGGTTCTGGGCGTTGACGTGGCTGAAACCGCGCTGGCGATAGCCCGAGAGAAGGCCGACGACCGTGGGATCGAGGTTGAATTCGCTGCGGTTGACGCGTTTCAACTTGAGCGTTTGGGGCGAGTGTTTGAGACGGCGCTGGACTGCGGACTGTTCCACACCTTCGACGGCGACGAGCGAACGCGATACGTGGCGAGTCTGGCGTCAGTCACCAAGCGCGATGGAACTCTGTACGTGTTGTGTTTCAGTGACGATGGTCCTGATACCGGCCCGCACCCTGTCAGTCAGGAAGAGTTGAGAGCGGCGTTCAACCCCGGCAATGGATGGGATGTCGCCGCCATCGAACCGGACCGGATTCAGACGAGATTCCACGACGACGGGGCGCCGGCCTGGTTCGCGACAATCAAACGGATCTAAGTGAGTAGCCGGATTTTTTGGCGAAAATGATGTAACGGCTCCGCCACTTTAGCCACGAATGAACACGAATGAACACAAATCTCTTTCCTGATCCTGCAGGGTAGCCATTCGTGAATATTCGTGTTCATTCGTGGCTGAGATTAGTATCTCCTCCGAAGGCCACTAATGTGTCCCTTTACTCGTAAATCGGCCACCCGTTTTTTTCTGAAGGACTAATAAGTAAAATTCAAACGCATGGGATAAAGAATAAGTCCGGCTTATACTACGGCCATGCATATTGAGACGCTCAAAACCTTCTGCGACCTGGTCGAAACCGGGAGCTTTTCGAAAGCCGCCGCCCTCAACTTCGTTTCGCAATCAGCCGTCAGCCAGCAGGTCAAGTCCCTGGAGCAGCGATTCGGCCGGCAGTTGATCGAACGCGGCCAGCGCCAGGGCGTGACGCCGACCGAAGCGGGAAAAACCTTCTACGCCGACTGCAAGGAGATTCTGGAGCGGTACCGCGCGCTGGAAGAGCGGATGCGCGTCAAATCGGCGCTGGTCGCCGGCTCTATACGGGTCGCCACCGTGTACAGCGTCGGCCTTCACGAACTGCCGCGCTACGTCAAACGGTTCATTAAGGCCTATCCGCAGGTCAAGGTCCATATCGAATACAGCCGCACAGACAAAGTCTACGAAGCCTGCCTGAACAACGCGATCGATTTCGGCATCGTGGCGCTGCCGCTCCGGCGGCCCAACATCGCCGTCATCCCGTTCCGCAACGACAAACTGGTCATCGTTTGTAACCCGGAACACGGGCTGGCGCGCCGCCGCCGGATCAGCGTCCGGGCGCTGGCGGGCGAAGATTTCATCGCCTTCGAGCGCGACATCCCGACGCGCAAGACGATCGACCGCATCCTTAAACAGCACGGGGTCGCGGTCAATTACGTGATGGAGTTTGACAATATTGAAACCATCAAGCGCTCGGTCGAGGTCGGGATCGGGGTGTCGATTCTGCCGGAAACGGCCGTTGCGAACGAGGTCAAGAACAAGCTGCTCGCCGCGCTGGATTTCACTGAAGGCGTGTTCACGCGCCCGATCGGAATCATCCACCGCAAGGGCAAGGTTTTCGGCAAGGCGGCGCGCGAATTCATACAGTTATTGACCTCCAATCATTGACGCTGTTGGGCAAGCGGCGTAGACTACGCCGCGTTTTACCGCCTCCGTCCGGCGCTACCCCCGTCCGGCGCTACCCCCGTCCGGCGCTAATGAAGGCCGGAAGCAATTCGACGGATTAAGCAAATAGATTAAACAATCAGGTAGTTCAATAAATCGGCAGTTAGATATTCCACGTAGAGAGGAGATGAGGCGGCGCGAGGCCCCTCTCGTTCGACCGCCAGAGATTTATGGCTGAATCAAGGGCTGCTTTCGAGAGCAGGGACTTTGGGGCCACGTATCGGCGCGATTCGTGGCTGCTCGAAATTCTCCCGGTGATCATTTTGCTCGGCGGGTTCGGCGTGTACGCGACCTGGCGCGCGTTCGAAGGCGCGCATTACGAGTGGGGGCCGTACCTGTCGCCGTTCTACTCGCCGCTGATTGACCCCGAACACAAATGGTGGCCGTTCTCGCCCGCGCTGCTCATCCTGGCCGCGCCGCTGGGGTTTCGCGCGACCTGCTATTATTACCGGAAGGCCTATTACCGCGCGTTTTTTCTCACACCGCCGGCCTGCGCGGTCACTGGACGCGGCGGGGGGAAATACGCCGGCGAACGAAAGTTTCCCTTCATCCTGCAGAACCTCCATCGTTATTTCCTCTACCTCGCCTTACTGTTCATCGTCATCCTGTGGTATGACACGATCAAGGCGTTCTCCTTCGACGGGCAATTCGGCGTCGGCCTCGGTTCGCTGATCATGGTGGCGAACATCGTTCTGCTGACGGGATACACCTTTTCCTGCCATTCGCTCCGCCATCTGGTCGGAGGGAAGCTCGATTGTTTTTCCTGCGAAGTGGCCGGGAAGACGCGTTACAAACTGTGGCGCGGCGTCAGCGTTTTGAACGACCGGCACATGCTGTTCGCCTGGCTGAGCCTGATCTCGGTCGGACTGACCGATTTTTACATCCGGCTCGTGGCGGCGGGAACGATCCACGATCTTAGAATCCTGTGAAGCGCCGGATGGCAAGCTGATAAGACAAAAAGAGAAATACGGATTATCCCGTTATTTCCGTCCGTTCCGTCATCTCACCTGACTTATGGCAAACGAAAAATACGAAACTCATGAACACGACGTACTGATTATCGGCGCGGGCGGCGCAGGGTTGCGCGCGACCATCGAGGCGCTGGCCCAGGGCGCGTCGGTCGGCGTCGTCTGCAAATCGCTGCTCGGCAAGGCGCACACCGTGATGGCCGAAGGCGGCATCGCCGCGGCGATGGCCAACGTCGACCCCGCCGACGGATGGAAACCCCATTTTCGCGACACGATGCGCGGCGGCAAGTTTTTGAACAACTGGCGCATGGCGCAATTGCACGCGCAGGAGGCCCCCGACCGCATTCGCGAACTGGAGCAGTGGGGGGCGCTTTTCGACCGCACCGAGGACGGGCGCATTCTGCAGCGGGCCTTCGGCGGCCACACCTACAAACGCCTGGTTCACGTCGGCGACCGCACGGGGTTGGAATTGATCCGGACCTTGCAGGATCGCGGGGTCGCGCTCGGCGTCGACGTTTACATGGAATGCGCGGTGACGAAGCTGTTGATGGACGGCGGCCGCGTCGCGGGGGCGTTCGCGTACTGGCGCGAGTCGGGCCGCTTCGTCGTCTTCAAGGCCAGGGCGGTCGTCCTTTGCACCGGCGGCATCGGCAAGGCCTATCGCGTCACGTCCAATTCCTGGGAATACACAGGCGACGGGCAGGCGCTGGCTTTCGAGGCCGGGGCCGAACTCAAAGACATGGAGTTCGTGCAATTTCACCCGACCGGCATGGTCTGGCCGCCCGGCGTACAGGGAATTCTGGTCACCGAAGCCGTGCGCGGCGAAGGCGGCGTCCTGCGCAACAAAAATGGCGAACGGTTTATGGAAAAGTACGACCCGAAGCGCATGGAATTGTCCACCCGCGACGTGGTCGCCCGCTCGATCTACACAGAGGTCAAGGAGGGGCGAGGGTCAGAACACGGCGGCGCGTACCTGGACATCTCGCACAAGCCGGCCGAGTACGTGAAGCGCAAACTGCCGAGCATGTACCACCAGTTCAAAGACCTGGCGGACGTAGACATCACACAGGGGCCGATGGAAGTCGGGCCGACCTGCCATTACATGATGGGCGGCATCAACGTCGACGGCGAAACGCAGGCCTCGACCGTGCCCGGGTTATACGCCGCCGGCGAAGCGGCCGCCGGGCTGCACGGCGCCAACCGCCTGGGCGGCAATTCGCTCTCGGACCTGCTCGTCTTCGGCCGCCGCGCCGGGATGGCCGCCGCGCAATACGCGAAAGGCGTGACGCCGCCCGCCGTAGACAACGCCCAGGTCGAGGCCGCCGCCCGCGAGATGCTCGAACCCTTCGAGCGGAAGGACGGCGAAAGTCCGTACGAAATCCACCGCGACCTGCAGGAGACGATGCAAAACCTGGTCGGCATCTTTCGTAACGAAGAGGACCTGACGAAGAGTTTTGTCCACCTCGAAGAATTGAAGGAGCGCGCCAAGAAGGTTCGCGTGGACGGGTCACGTCTGTTCAACCCCGGCTGGCACCTGGCTCGCGATCTGAAGGCGATGCTGATCGTCTCAGAGGCGATCGCGCTCTCGGCCCGCGAACGAAAGGAGAGCCGTGGGGCGCATGCCCGGATCGACTACGAAAAAACCGATGACGAGAAATGGGGCAAGTTGAACAACATCATAGCGCGCGACGGCGACGGCATGAAACTGTTCCAGCGCGAGTTGTCGAGGATGCCGGACGATTTGAAACAGATTTTGGCGGAGGATAAATAGCGATGGCGGAAGCTACTTTGAAAATTTTTCGCGGAAACAATGAAGGCGGCGCCCATGTCGAATATCAGGTCCCGATCGCCCCGGGAATGGTCGTGCTAGACGCCGTGCATTACGTACAGGGGCATCAGGCGCCGGACCTGGCGGTGCGCTGGAA
>DASUFM010000744.1:0-5789 GCA_036274535.1 Blastocatellia bacterium | reverse complement strand
TCGTATTAACGTATATTACCGAGATCTTACCACAATCAGAGAATCTGGAATTGAAAAATTGCGCGATTCATCTCCACTCAAGCCTCGCGGCTATGAATGGAGTATTCTCGCGCGGGAATGATAAACAGGACCTACAGGTCTTACAGGACGGCTTACCACCGCGACATGGGATGAACAGCGGCGAATCCATGTTCTTCTTCGATGCGTTCGAGTTTTTCGACTTCGGCTTCCCATCGCGTGACGTCGGCGGTCAATTTCGCGAGTTCTTCAGCGGTCAGGCGCCCGATTTTCTCGCGCCGCCAAAGCTCGGTCCTGGCCTGTTGCATATAAAGCCTCGCCCGCCGCAGATCAGGTTCTTCGACGAAGCCGAAGCGCTGATGCCAGCCCATGCTCTGTTCGTTCCCGATGTGATATTTGCTGGTGAGCCTCTTTTCGCCCAGTTCGTGAAGTTCGTTGATCGTGGCGGAAACCATCGCCGTGGCCAATCCGCGGCGATGCCATTGTGGAGCGACAAACAGCAGATAGAGCAGCGGGCCGTTTGCCGTCGACGTTACCATAGCCGCTCCGGCGAGCATTTCTTCATCCGGGTTCGCTCCAGAGACAATGGCCAGGCAGGAAGCCGAAGTTGGCTGGCCATGTTCGCCCGAGAAATAATGAGTGAGGTCCCTGCGCGCGGCGCCGGCGATCTGTTCCCGCGAGTAGCCGAAATATTCGATGGTCTCGCCGAAGGCCGCGACATAAACCGGCGTGAGCGCATCGATGTCCGATTCGGCCGGCTGGCGCAGCAGGCAATCCGCATTTACGTCTCGCGGGACGACGGCGAGGGCAGTGACAACCGCGTGATAACGCGGCTCGTAGTGAGCCTTGCCGTTCCAGTACTCACATTTCCAGCCCGGCTCGAACGGGAGCAGATGATATTCCTCAACGGTCATTGGAACGGAAGGAGCGCGCATAAGAATCCCAAGTCATCAGCGGCCGCGGTATTTTTCACGCTTCGGACTCGCGCCTGGCGACGTTCTCTCCGGCGCCGGAGATGGAAGACGGAACTGGATGCCGTTGTAACCAATCTTCCAGATCCTGCAGCGAGGAAAAATCCAGAAGCGCGACGCTCAATTCTTCAAGCTGCTCAATCGGCAGCGCGCCGATGTGCGCATGCGCTGCGTCGTCCAACGCGCCGAAACGCTGTTGCAGTTGCCGCAAGGCCATTTCGGCGGCGCCTATGCGAATTCCCTTCCTGATTCCCCGTCGTTCAGTTAATGTCACATATTCCATTTTTTGCGCCTCCTCATACTCTCTCATTTTAGCATCAAACTCCGCTCCCAGGTCCTCCGGCAGCCATAACACTCAATCTAAAAATCGGTACAGCCCAATACCAGTTTATCCACGACGCGCCGCCCTACGGCGGCGTCCGCGGTAATCTTTTGCAACTCTTTGTCGAGGAATTCAAAGCCGCGCGACCAGTCTATCTGCGCGTGCGCGGAAGGAAAAAAGAAGGCGATGAATGAATCGAACAGGAAATCGAGCGCGTCTTTCCATGGGCTGTCGTAATCTGACTGCTCCATCGGGTACTCCCTGGTTTTAGACGCGGCCCAAATTCTTTGTTGTTAAGCGATTCAGGCGCCGGCCAGGCGCTTCAGGCTCTCCTGATAAGGCTGGCGGGCGACGCCACGTTCGGTGATGATCGCCGTGACGTAGCGGTTTGGCGTCACATCGAAAGCCGGATTTGCGATCTTGATTCCCTCCGGGGCGAGAGTGACATCTTTGACATGAGTGACTTCGCGCGCGGGGCGCTCTTCAATGGGAATCTGTTCGCCCGACGCGAGGTTGAGGTCGAGAGTCGAGATGGGGGCGGCGACGTAAAATGGGATGCCGTTCTCTTTGGCGAGCACCGCGACGGAATAGGTGCCGATCTTGTTCGCCACGTCGCCGTTAGCGGCGATGCGGTCGGCGCCGACGACCACGCAATCGATGTCGCCGCGCTTCATGAAATGCCCGGCCATGTTGTCCGTGATCAGCGTGACCGGGACGTCGTCCTTATTCAATTCCCATGCGGTCAGACGCGCGCCTTGCAGGAACGGGCGGGTCTCGTCGGCGTAAACGGCCACGCGTTTGCCCGCTTCGACCGCCGCGCGAATTACCCCAAGCGCCGTGCCGTAACCGGCGGTGGCCAGCGCCCCGGCGTTGCAATGCGTGAGCACGGTCGCGCCGTCAGGAATCAGTTCGGCGCCGTTAATCCCCATTGCGCGGTTGATTTCTATGTCTTCATCATGCATCAGCCTGGCTTCGGCGATCAGGCGCGAACGGATTTCGTCGAGTGGGGTCTGATCGTTTCTGAGGGCGGAGTACAGGGCGCGCATGCGATCTATCGCCCAGAAGAGGTTAACCGCGGTCGGCCGCGTGGAACCGATCACATCGCATATCCGTCTGAGTTCCCTGTCGAGTTCTTCGGCGTTTTCCGCCTTCGCGTCGCGAACGCCGAGCGCAACGCCCATTGCCGCCGCGACGCCGATGGCGGGCGCGCCGCGCACGACCATCTCTTTGATCGCCCAGGCGACCTCTTCGTAAGTTTTGAAAATTGGATATTTCTCTTCAGCCGGCAACAGGCGCTGGTCGATCATCACCACGCCCTGGTCGGTCCATTCAAGTGTATTGATCATAGTAGATTCAGATGCTGGCTTTGAGATAGAACTTGCCGGTGGGTTGAGGGGAACCTCCCCTCGGTTCGAGCGTCACCGCGGTAGCGGCCAGACCGGCCAACGCGTCCGGTGGCAGAGACAATTTCAGCACAGTCCGTCCCAGCGAGTCGGTGCGAAAGACGGCGGCGTTGATCTTGGCGTTCTTCGTCACGTACCAGAGTTGATAATCCTTGTCGGAAGGCGGCGCCGGCAGGTCGAATATGTAAACGGCCCACCGCTGCTCCTTCATGTCCCAGACGACCTTGGCGTTGGCCTGCGGAGTTTCGTCGCCGACCATCGCTATGACCCTGGTCCTGTTAGAGACTATGTCGTCAACCTGCCGCCTCGACACGGCCAGTTCTTCCGAAAGGCTGTTGCGCTCGCGCAGAAGATTGTCGCGTTCGCGGGCGAGATCGGCTTTCTGTTTGTAAAAATAGCCGGAAGTAAAAGCCAGCAGCACTGTCGCGGCGATCAATATCCAGCGCGCGGTTTTCGATTCGACGCGGCGAGGTTGGGCGAAAGCCAGGACTTTCTTTTCGCCCGGCTCGGCCATTTCCTTCAAACTCGATTCTTCAACCGCGATTTCGATCGGAGTCTGCTGAGATTCTTCGGCGATGCGATTAAGCAACCGCTCCCTGAGGTTTTCCGGAGGGGTTTGAAGCGGTAAAGCCTGAGGCAATAAAGCAGCTACGTCGCGCCACCGAGCGACGACGCGCTGCTGTTCCGGAGTGGCGCTATTCAACGCCGCTTCGACATCATGCGTCGTTTTCTCATCAAGCGCGCCGATTACGTATAGCGGCGCTATTTCTTTTACCTCATCCCATGTCATAACCACATCTTAACCACAATATCTAAAATAAGAATAACCAAAACGGCATTATAATAACAAGGGAACTATTTATAGCATGAATTACGCGATCATGCCCGTCAATGGATGTCGCTAAAAACGCCGTAAAATTAGAATCAGATTGTAAATGATTAGGGAGGCTACTGACTAATTATTGCATCACATTCGTCTAAATCAGACCACACAAGATTGGGGCGCCGATTCAGTACCGCGACCGGTAAGGAGCGTTATCCAGGCCCTTGCGACGCTCCCTACCGGTCGCGGCGCCGACCCGATCTCGCCTGGTCTGATTTAGTCTTTACGCACAATGCCCGTGATGAGTTTCGATTGGAAACAGGGATCAATTCCAGGCCATGGTCGCCAGACCTCCGGCGGCGGCAAAATAATTGAATGGGGCGTTCGGATCGATTCTCAGGCCGATCTGCTGCGGTTCAAGCGCTGCCACTGGTTTTTCCATCGCTGACGCCAGCACATTGCGGAAGCGGCGCTGTTCATAAACGTCGCCAATCATCAAAGCGCGGCTGAGCGGTTTGTCGGAGCCTTCGAGCGCAAGGCGGTCGCGATAAAAAACCATCAGCCGATAAAACTCATTCTCGCTCTCTTCGGGCGCGCATTCCACTTCGCGGATCATTAAAGGCTCTCTGCCACGCACGATGACAGCGCCGAAACCGCGTTCGTTCAGACTGACGACGACCTGATCATCCTCCAGACCCTGTCGCATCAGCCACTGGGCTTCACCGATATGCTGTGGCGCGATCATTCCGGCATGCCAGCCGACCCGCTCGAAAATTCGTTCGTATTGCGAGATCACTCGCTCGGTCGTGGCCGAAATCAGATATTGCTGGTGTCCGCCAAGATCGCTCAGTCGAGTGTAGTTGACTCGCAGATCGCCGTACTTTTGCCCCAGGCCGCGTTCAGTCTTCCATTCGATCATCTGCTCCAGTTCGGTCCGCGAAGCGGGCGCGGCGTCGAGCGGCGCCACTATACTGCGCGCGCTGCCTGGCGGCAAACAGACGCTCAGTTCCTTGAGGTTCTCCATCCCGGAGCGTGACGCGGTCTTCGACAGATGCTCGATCAAGGCCGCCTCGTCGGCCACGTTCGGCTCGGTGAAGCTCGCGCGCACGATCCCGGCGGGCAACCGCGAGACGCCCAGATTGCGCGGCTCGAAATCCTGTCCGCTGCGCTTGAGCGTAACCATCGCCAGATGTGTCTCGCTGATTGAAAGTGAGGCGCGCGGAAGACGAGGAGCCGTCAAATAGTTGAAAAAATCAGATAAGATCGGGATCTGTCGCATGCTTGTAAACAGAGTGGGCAGTAGATATTACTGCCCGCTATCCACTTGTCCACTGATATTAGTATTCGGAATAGGACTTTCCATTTGAATCCGCGCCCGGCGCCGAACTCTTCACTTCGCCAACGCCGCCGGCCGAATTCACGTCGTCGGATTGCGCGGGAATCTCTGTCCACGCGCAATCAGCGCAAATCGGGTCTTTCGGGATCTCGCGCAGATAACCTTCGGAAACCAACTCCTGCAAATTCGCCGGGGGCCGCTCCTTGTCCTGCCAGAAAGAGTCGATCGCGCGGCGCATCGCCCACAGGTCCTGCTGCAGAACGACCTCTTTTGCCGTATGCAGGTGCTTGATGACACTTGGAATCGCGACGGCGGCCAGAATTCCGATGATCGCCATCACGATCAACAGTTCCATAAATGTGAAGCCGCGTTGGACGCAAGCGCCTGGTCCGGACATGTGATTCGATTTTCGTGTTTTAAGCCTCATGGCTACCAATCCTTGTACCGCGTTTTTCCGTCGAGCGCCTTCCCATCCGACTTGCTGTAAACGTCAAACACGCCGTTGCTTCCACCTGTAGCCGAGTCGGGATCATCATCGACTGAACGAATTCCCCAATCGGCATTTCCGGTGAAAGGGTCTTTGGGAATACGTCTCAGCCAGCGAATCCTTCCTTCGACCTGGTTCGGAGGAATTACTCCTTCTACCAGGACGTCAAGACTCTCCGGGTAGCACATATTCTCCTGAGGCGGTTTGTCGAGCGGGCCGATCAGCCCCCCCTGGCAGGCGATTTGGTAGGCGTCTATGGCTTTGCGGATTTCGCGCAGGTTGCGCCGCAGCTCGATTTCCTTTTCGCGCTTGATAAAATTCCTGGCCACCGGGATCGCTCCGGCGGTGAGAATCGCGAGGATCCCAAGCACGAGGATCAGTTCGAGCAGTGTGAAGCCTGATTGGATTGCGGATTGCGGATTGCGGATT
>DASUFM010000743.1:0-3537 GCA_036274535.1 Blastocatellia bacterium | reverse complement strand
TGTAATTCGCCGTGGTCTCGCCGCGATCCCAGGGCAGGCTGGGTGAAAAGCCCACAACCGGGGACGTGAACCGGTTAATTTCTATTCGTGTCAATCCGTCCGAAGATTTATCAACATTGACGCCTTTGACGCCGACTTCATCCGAAGTCTTCAGACCATCGGCCTGCGTGATGGCGACGTTGTGATACCAGCTCACGCCGAAGCGCGCTTCCAGGATCAGGCTGGGGCTGAAGGTTCTTGTGTAATTGATCGCCGAACTGATCACGTTCTGCGTGCCGCTGCCAGCGAACCCGTCGCCGATCGGCCCGCCGTAGATTCCATAAGCGCCGGGATCAAAAATCTTCGGGCGTTGATAGCTGAAGCGGATGGCGAAGGTGTTCTTGTCGTTCAAGTTGTAATTCACCTTCACATCCATGGATGGGGTGTTCCGCTCGCGCACGGTGTTGACGAGGAAGTTGTTCTGTCCGAGCGCGGCGCCGGCGATGTTCGGCGCAGGAATGAAAGCGAGCATCTTCTTCGCAATCGGGCTGATTCGGTCGTCGGGAATGATGTTGTTGGGAAATGGCGTTCGCCCGCTGCCGTCAGGGTTTCCAGTGGACGGATCGTAGATGGTTGTCGGCGCCCCCCTGAAATCGCCAGTGCGCCATGCCATGATCGGAATCACGGCGCGACCGACTTTGCCGAGCTTATCGCTCGTGTATTGATAATCGCCGAAGTAGAAGAGTTTGTTCTTGATGATCGGGCCGCCGATGGTAAAACCGACCTGGCGGTAACGCGTCAGCGGTTTGTTGAAGTTCGGCGTCAGCGACGAGAAGTAATCTTTGGCGATCGTGTTTTCATTGTTGCCGAAGAAGAAGACGCTGCCATGTATATCGTTCGTGCCTGATTTGAGCGTGACCGAAGAGACCGCTCCGCCAGCTCGACCGAGTTCGGCGTCGAAGTTCGAGGTCGTCACGCTGACGGTCTCGATCGCGTCGGCCGCCGGAATCAGCACCTGGAGCAAGCCGGTCTTTTCGTTGTTATCCACGCCTTCGATCATAAAGTTGTTCGACATTCGTGACTGCCCATTGACCTTCGATTCGAGGCTGTCCTGCGGGTTGAAGAATTCGGAGTGGGGGCGTGAAGGTCGCGTGGCGCCGGGCACGGTCACGAGTAATCCCTGGAAGTTGCGGTTGAAACCGAGCGGCAATTCGGCCACCTGCCTGGTTTCGATCAACCGGCCGGTGTCAGCGCGATCGGTCTGCAAAATCGGAGCGGCGCTCGCCTCGATGGTAACCGTCTCGCTAACCTCGCCGACGGGCATCACCATGTCAACGCGGACAGTAGTGTTGACATCGACCTGAACGCTTTCGCGGGCGACCTTCTTGAATCCTTTCTGTATCGCCTCAACGCGGTAGATTCCTTCCTTGATATTAGAGAAGACGTAGTTGCCGTCCGCATTGGTCATCGTCGTCGTCGTGATATTTGTGCGGGTCTCGGTTATCGTGACCGTCGCGCCGGCCGCCGTCGCCCCGTTCGAATCAGTAATCGTTCCGACCATTGAGCCTTTGATCGCCTGCCCTGCGACGATCGTAACGACGCTGGCGCAAATCAGCGCCAGCGATAAAAGTCTTTTTGCGCTATGCATAAACAGCCTCCTGGTTGATGGTTGCTTCCGCAGGTGTTGTTCACCTGTTCTTCCGCAGCCGATCCGGCCGGCCGTGGTTGCTTAACGGCGGCTTTCACGGCGCTATCGGGGTTATTTATTTGGCCGAAGCCTTGTGGAGAATTTCTAAATTAAAGAGATGATTCCTGGCTCACTTATCCCGCAAAGCATGTCGAGCCGACTTTTCAGTAATGGAAATGCTCTGATCGGTTATTTTTTCGTCGGATGCGCGGATTATGAAGATGGTTAAACCAAGTGTCAACGCAAACGGCGAGATGAGAAAAGAGATGAAGAGGCTATAAATTGTTCCATTCTTCAGGAGTAATTTCAGCTTGGCGGAGGATGCTTCGAATGGTACCGACCGGCGCATTCTTATTTTTCTTTGGGACTATGGCTGTGTAGGTCCCTAGATTTGTCACTTTTCTGAATTTTACATGGCTGCCTTCCTGGCTGACTTCAACAAAGCCTGCGGCTTCCAGGCGGCGTTTGATTTCACGATATGGGAGAGGATTAAGCTGCACGTGTTTCGATTTCGAAGTGGTACAACCGCGGAAGAATCGTCGCTACAGGCGGCGAAAGATGCAGTTCCACCGCTTCGCGGAGACTGGCCAATGCCTCCTCCTCCGTATCGCCGTAGCTGGAGACGTCATGTTCAATGCACTGAGCAACGAACACGTCACCTTCACGCCAAACGTAGGCTGAAAGGGTGATTGGATGATTCATGTTGAGTGGTTCGCCCATTATATATACCTATCAACTTAAAAGCCTGTCAGTGACTGATAGGTATATAGACCGGCGTTTCCCATGTCAAGTGTAGGGGGCAAAGACGCGTATGCGCAGCGATTTCCAGATTTGTCCTTTTTATGGGCGCTGAATATAATCGCGCTTCGTTTTTGTCGCCCCAGGCGCTCTCATCTTGCAATGTTTATGGACATATTCCGATTCACGCGCGAATTGATCGAGATCGAATCCGTCACGTGGAATGAAGGCGCGGCCGGGCGCTGGCTGCGTGATTATCTGGCGGACTCGGGTTTTGAAGTGACGACTCAGACCGTCACCGGCGACCGGATCAACGTGTACGCGCGCGTCGGTGATCCGATCGTGACCTTCTCTTCACACATCGACACGGTGCCGCCGTTCATAGGCTTCAGCGAGGATGAGAAGAATATATATGGTCGCGGGGCCTGCGACGCTAAAGGCGTGATCGCGGCCCAGGTCTTCGCCGCAAAGAAGTTGAAGGACGAGGGCGTGACGAACATAGGGATGCTCTATGTGGTCGGAGAGGAGGACGGCAGCGACGGCGCGAAGGCCGCGAATTCGATTCCAAACAGAAATCGTTTTTTGATCAACGGGGAGCCGACCGAGAGCCGTCAGGCGATAGCGACCAAAGGCGCGCTGCGGGTCGCCATTGAAACCAAAGGCAGGACGGCTCATTCGGCCTATCCGGAGCTCGGCGAATCAGCGATTGAAAAATTGATTGACGTCCTCAACGACATTCGCCGCTATGAGTGGCCCGTTGACGCGGAGTTGGGGCCGACGACGTACAATATAGGGACGATCTCCGGCGGGCGAAAGGCGAACGTCGTTCCGGATTTCGCGTCGAGCGAGATAATGTTCCGCGTGGTCACCAACCTTGACGAGACGCTCCGAATGGTGACTGAAATCGCCGGCGACCGCGCGGAGGTCAAACGCGGCTTTACTCTTCCGGTCGTCCGCACGCGGACGGTCGAGGGCATGGACATTCCGAGGAGTGTCGTGCGCTTCGCGACCGACATCCCATGCCTGACCAATTGGGGAGATCCCCTGCTTTTCGGCCCGGGCTCGATCCATGACGCGCATACTTCTCACGAATACATCGCCAGGCAGGATTTACTCGACGCTGTCGAAATTTA
>DASUFM010000742.1:0-2836 GCA_036274535.1 Blastocatellia bacterium | reverse complement strand
CCTCTTCCCACTTTCGCGGGGATTTAAGATACGAATTATTGGTCAGCGGCGTAATATCGCCAAGAATGTACGCTTCGCCTCGGCGCCGCGACAGAACCAGTTTGCGCGCCTCGGCGCTGTCTTCGACTTCCAGATAGCTCTCCGCGGCCTTCGCCAGCGCGCGATTCGTCGAATTCAGCAGCTCGCCCGCGAGTTCGACCGGCAATTTGCCGCGCAGGTAATGGGCGCCGGCGAGCAGGGCAAGCTGGGCTTTCGCGTCGGTTCCTGCCAGCGTCTCTCTCTGTTCGCGCTCGTCGTTCAGGATCGCGGCGGCGACTCCGGCCGCGTATCCGCCCTGTTCGATCAGCCTGTAAAGTTCGTCTCCGGCGCTCTTTCTCAGCGAACGGCGGTTCACCAGCGCGAGTCTGAGCGCGTCCAGATCCATCCAACCGGCGCCTATGCGCTCGACCAGGCTGATTTCGGCGGCGCGTAGCGGCTCGTCTTCAATACGGCGCAGGATCAGGCGGGCGGCGGCCGGTTGGGAGGCGCGCAACGATTTCGCCCGCTCGATCAGCCTGATGGCCAGCTCTTCGGTGGCATGAATCTTATCGCTGTTATTCAAAATGCGCCCGACGCTGATCTTCAATGAAAGAGACGCCTCGGATTCGCCTTTCATTGCCTGAACGATTTCCTGGTCGCCCGCTTGCGTGACGACCATTTTGGCGTAAGCCTCGATCGCCTCGGCCATCTCGTCATCGGAAAATCCGCCGGACAGGGCCAGGGCGGTAACGATAATTTCGCGGCGCCGTTCATCCTTATACATTTCGAGCGTGCGCCGCAGCGCGGGGACTGCGCGCGGGTCGGGTTGATTGGACAACGCTTCGGCGGCGGCGGCGCGGTTCTCCTCATCTTCGTCGTGTTCCAGAACCCATATCAATCCCGGCGTCAGTTCCGGCTCCTCCATAAAAACCAGTGATCGGATGAAGCCGGAGCGGCCAGCCGCCCCGGCCCAATCAATATCCGTCAGCCAGGGCGCGAGCTTTCGCGCCACCTCTTTCTTCTGTTCCCTGTCCCCTGTACCATATATGTAGTCGGCAAGGCATCTCACCGCCGACTGATGAACCGCGCGCAGGTTATGGCCGACGAGGTTGCTGATGACGGGAACCCATTTCTCGGAATTCCGACCCAGGAGGGCGGAAAGAACCTTGGTCGATCCTTCAGGATACAATTCCAGCTCATCCTTTTCCGATTTCTTATCCGATGCGTCTTTTGACCCGACGTCTTCCGTCAAATCGGTGAGCGACGGATCGGCAAAAAGCGAAACGATCCAATCCTGCTGTCCATCCCAATCGGTTCCTGCCAGGCTTGCGAGCGCAAAATGCCGCGCCTCGAGTGGAACCTGGCGGTTGACGACTATCGCTTTCAACAGCGCGCGGTATTTTTCGACCTGCGAGGAATCGCCTTCCTGTTGCGCGCGCTCGTAAAGCAGTGACAACGCGAGCGGCGTACCCTGGGCGCTCCCGGAGGACGCCAGAGGCTCCACTACTGGTCTTGCGGCTTCCCAATCGATCTCTGCAAGCTTCCTCAGTTGATACGCGGGCAGCCTCTCGCCAGCGGCCTCTCTGCGCGCCTCCGCTATTAACTCATCACGAAAATACTCGCTGTTGGATTGGAGCCAGTAACGTATATAAACCGCCAATTCATGATCATCCGGCGAACTTTCCACAAACAGCTTGTATAACCGATCGTATGTATCCGTAGTGTTGGGCAGGAAATATGACAGGCGATAAAACAGCTCCGGGCGATCTTCGATTGCTTCGAGCAGGCGCCGGCGGACTTTATCCGATGGCTTCGCGTCGGTTGGCAGTCCATCCTCAGCCCAGTAATCGGTCAGCTCTTTGATCGGCGCGTCGTCGGCGGGCGGCTTTTTTTTCTCTTCTGGTCTGGCGTCGGCGTTCTCCGAATCCTTTTCGCTGAGCAATATGGGGTTGAGCGGATCGAGTTTCAACAATTCATTGATCGCGGGAGCCAGCGCATCGGCGCGTTGCGGGCGATTTGGCTGGCGCCGTCTCGGCGCCGTTTGCGAAAACATTGACGGCGGGGTAGAGACTGCGACGATCAGAAAAGCGGCGCTGATCGCTGTTGGTCGAAGAAGACGCATAACAACTTCCCTCAACATCGTTTTTTTAGACGCGCGCATTGTAATCATCCCGCCGCCGGCCGCGAGCGTGATTACGCCGCCGCCCTGATGTGGAAACCCACAGAGCTGATGTATCATTCGATTCGACGCCGCGACGGTTGATTCGGTTCCACTTCAACGGCGTTGTTCCGGAAAAACGAAATGAAAACGATTCTACTCTTCTGCTTTTGTCTTTTATTTTTCGCCCTCGACACAATGAGCCAGACGACCAATCAATCTCCACGGCCACGCGCCCGCGACCTGGGTGTCGTCGTCGGTATTCTGCCGACTGGCAAAAACAACGCGATCACCGACGTCGCAGGAGTCCGCGTGGGCCATTCCACGTTGATCAGCGGCGACGACGTAAGAACGGGCGTGACGGCGATCTTGCCGCATTCAGGCAATCTATTTCAGGAAAAAGTCCCGGCCGCTGTTTTCGTAGGCAACGGCTTCGGCAAATTGATGGGCTCGACGCAGGTCGATGAACTGGGCGAAATAGAGACGCCGATCCTTTTGACCAGCACTTTGAACGTCCCTCGCGTCGCCGACGCGCTGATCGAATGGATGTTGTTATTGCCCGGCAATGAACAGGTCCGTTCGATCAACCCGATTGTCGCCGAGACCAACGACGGCTACCTGAACGACATCCGAGGCCGTCACGTTGGGCGCGAAGAGGTC
>DASUFM010000741.1:0-12781 GCA_036274535.1 Blastocatellia bacterium | reverse complement strand
AGTGACTTCCGCCTGCGAGGTCGGCCTCAATGCTGGCAAACGGGCATTGCCGGATCACGCCTCATTGGACGCGGCGCGCCGGCGCGACATACTGATCGACACCCGACAACAGATCACCTGTTTGACGCTGCTGGACATTGTGGAACTGGTGGACATGGCGCTTGAACACAGAAACTCGTTCCGGTCGAAACAGGCGATCTTGGCCCGGCCCGGCGCCTGGTTCGATAATGCGAAATTTACTGAACTATACGCCGACGACCGCGGCTTTCATGTGGCGGCGCGCCGAGGACTTTGAAGAAGTAATAAATTGGCTGATGACTTCATCTGAGTTGCGGTTTGAAGGGGAGTATTTCATGAACAAAAGGTGGTGGTTAGCCGCCGATGCGAGTCAGTTCATTGAAAAGGGACGACATCCGAGGCTGAGTTGCCTGTTTACCGAACTCGCATACAGACCAATGGTCGAACTGCTCTCATACCTGCGCAGGAACGGCTTCCAGGCCCGAATCCGCTCGGGTGGCGCAACTGATTTCCTGCGCGTCTTAGCGCCGCAAATATATGGAAAAGACGTTTTGAGACTTGTCGTTTCGTGCGGTTTCATGTTGGCCGTACTTATCGGGGCGGCCTCCGCCCAGCAACCCGCGCCCGTCGCGCCCTCGCCCCAGGCTGCTGATCCGGGGCCTGGCGGTAGCGGCGCCGCGAACGGGCGGACGGCCTCGTCCTGTGTGAGCGAGCGCGAGCGCATCCTCCTCGAACGGATCGAAGGGCTGGAACGTAGGCTCAATGAAGTGGAGGCTCGCCTCAATGCGACGGCGGCGGACGGGGGAAAAGCCGCCGCGCCAATGGCGTATCCGCTACAGCTAACTACTGCCGCGCCGCGACGGAATCCTGCGCAGCCGACGTCCGCGACCACATTGCAGCAACAGCCGACTCAAACGGCCCAGGCTCGAACGACCCGGGCGACTCGGACGGCGCCGGCGCCATACGCGGCTTGGGAAAAAGATGGAGTGAAGATCATTCCCTACGGCATCATAATTGCCAACGTCAACTACAATACCTCGGCTCTCCAGCCGGGCAGCTTCGCGGGCTTCGCGCTTCCCGACACTCCGACTAATACGCCCCAATTCAATATTTCGCCTGGAAACACTTACCTGGGCGTTGATATTAAATGGCCGAAGATCGGTAAGTGGGAGATCAATGGCAAGGTGGATTTCGACCTGCGCGGCCCCACGCCTTTGAGGATCAACAATATATTCGCGCCGCTATTCATCAACATCTACGGCGAGGCCAAGACTGGGCGCTATCGTCTGCTGGCCGGGCAGGCGCCGGATATCCTGTCCCCGATCTTCTCAAACTCACTCAACATATATCCGGCCGGTTTTCAACCTGGCAGGTTGGGCTTTTTCCGCCCTCAGGCGCGCTTTGAGACATACCAGCCGATCAGCGACGACTTTACGTTCATTTACCAGGGAGCAATCGCCGAGGCCATTCAGACGTTTCAGGTCAGTGACGAAGTCATCGGGGATCAGGCGGGCCTGCCTGACTTTCAAAGCAGACTCGCGCTCGGCTACGGCAAGCCCGATCTTCAAGACCAATATCAGAGGCGGCCCTTCGAGATAGGCGTTTCCGGACACATTGGCAAAAGGCAGGGAACGCGGCTGGGCGCTATTATTACCGACCGCAGATTTACGACCTGGTCGGGAGACATTGATCTGAGCTTCAAGATCGGCCGCAAGCTCAGGTTCAGCGCCGAATTCTTCAGCGGCTCGGTCCTGGGCGATTACACCGCAGGCGCCTTCCAGACATTCAATCCGGCGAGGTTAGAGGCGATTCGAGCCGCCGGCGCATGGGCGCAATTGACCTACGACATCAGCGATAAATGGCAGGCCAACGTCGCCTACGGCCGGGACGATCCCTTTAATCGCGACCTGGCGCCCGGCCAGCGCTCGTTGAACGAAATGGGCTACGGCAATTTCTTCTACCGGATTACGCCGCGCCTCTGGGTCGCCATGGAGTTCAGTCGTTGGAGAACAAATTGGGTCGGTCTTCCTGCGGGCCGCGCGTTCCGCGTTGAGCCTGCGGTCTTGTTCTTTTTCTGAAGAGAGGCGCCGTAGCTACTTCCTGGAGAGGGACATCGAGAAATACGCCGAGCCGGTTCGCGCCGCCAGTGAGTGAGAAGACGAAATGTGGAATGCGAATAACCAGGACGACGCGCCGGACACCCGACCTGCGCAATGGGCTGAGTCGGCCGCGGAGGCGAGTCCCGATTCATCCCTGATGCGAAGCGGGCCTTTCCACCGCTTTCAGCGGACTCTTCATTTGGAGGACCCGCGCAACCCGAGGACGGCGAGGCGCGCCTTCTTGTTCGCGCTCGTTTCGTGGCTGCCGCTGGCGGCGCTCGCGGCCGTTCAGGGGCTCGCCGTCAATGCCGATCCGCGCCGGTCACGGCTCCTGGACTTCACCGTTTACGCGCGCTTTCTGGCGGCCGTCCCCCTCTTCATTCTCGGCGAAAGCGTCGCTTACGAGGGCGCCTCGGTCGTTATTTATCACAAGGTATTCATTTTTCAGCCAATTTAATTTCCGTAAAACAATTGCCAATACCTGATAGCTGGCAGACATACCCACTACCTGGCCGCTAAGGGATTCCGTATGGATCGCGATTTGCAATGAATATTACAAGGCGAGCCGAGTGGCGCGTCTAAATCGGGCCGGGCAAGATTAGTAGGATTGAGCAGCCACAAAGCCGCGGAGATACGGATGTGAAAACATATAGATCAGAAAACATATAGATTGACGGAGACGCCTTTGCCTCTCTCTGTGGCGCTGTGGCTCAGTGGCAAAGTCTATGTCTAAAAGTTGTTTGATTCGATTTAAAAAGGAGGAACATTATGTTGCAAGTGTTTTCACAAATCGTCCTGGCTCTGGGCGTCGCGGTCTCCTTCCAGATGACTGCCTGGGCTGGGGAGAATACGCCAATCAACCGGATTACGAGGCCTGTCGCGGCAGTCGCCTCTCAGGAGAATGTGCCCATCGACCGGCTTCCGAGTCCGGTCACCGCGGCGATCAAGAATCGGTTCCCGAAGAGCGAACTGCTCTCGGCGGAGAAGGATTGGGAAAACGGCAGAGTCAAGTATGAGGTTAAGGTCCGGAGCGATGGCCAGAATTACGACGTCGATGTCACTCCGAGTGGCAAGATTCTCAAGGTCGAGTTCGACAGGGACTGATCATTGTTGGCAGGCGTTGCCATTCGACGGAAACCTCGGGCGTAGCCTCTGCGGAACATTTCACGGTACTCACGGTTGCCCATTTGATAAAGGCGCGATCTGTTGTAGTTGAAACTCCGGCCGGGGCGAGAGTCCTGCCATCCTTATGGACAACGTCGAAGCGACCTGGAAGGCGACGCGACACCTGATCGAATTAGGGCACACACGCATCGCCGTCATCGCCGCGCATCTCAATCTCTCCAACGGCTTCGACCGCGTCGAGGGCTTCCGCAAGGCCATGCAGGAGGCGCACCTGCCCGTGCGCGAGGAATATTTTTGCCACGGCGATTTTCAGATCGAGAGCGGTTACCGTTACGGGCTGGAGTTAATGCGCCTCGCAGAACCGCCGACTGCGATTCTGGCTTGCAATAACAAAATGACGCTCGGCTTAATGCGGGCCATCAACGAAACAGGCGTCCCCTGCCCTGAAAAAGTCAGCGTCCTCGGGTTTGACGATTTCGAATTGGCGTCGAACTTCAGTCCCCGATTAACATGGGCTTAGAAGCGGAAAACCTGCTCGCCTATCGAGTCTTAATCCGGAGCGTCCGGGCACGCCTCTTGCCCAGCGCTCAAAGGAGGAAGAAGCTATGGCCCAATTATTCCCAACTCACAATGCCAGTCCGCGTCCCATACGCGGCTCGACGATGAGCGCATACCTGAACAACAGGTTGCTAAGCATACTGTTTATATCAAATATTATGGCGACGCTCTTACACTATGGAGACAATATCCTGAATTTGCACGAGTACCCGGATCTTCCGACAGCGCAGGCTGGCAGCATAGTTCTATTTTTTATGGTCATGATCCCATTTGGCGTCGCCGGCTATTGGCTGTATGTCATAAGCAGACACAAACTGTCGTATTACCTCTTGTACGTATACTGCCTGCTCAACCTGGTAGTGCTTGGTCACTATCTACCTTCTCGCCTGCGCGCAGGCTTCTGGGGCTATGATTTAAAAATCCACTTCTTAATCTGGCTTGAGGCCCTTACCGCGTTGGCTCTATTAGCATACGTAGTCAAACTGCACTGGCGGAGCAGTCGAGTCAGAGAGGCGGGGGCAATTCGCGCGATGAAGACTTATTTCGTCCATTGGAGAACAAACTTTTCACATTACAGCCGCCGGAGCGGCCGATCCACTCATATGTTCGCCTCATAGGTCGGTTGGCCGTTGCTTATGGGTCGTTGCATTAATGAGTTTCACTTATCACGCGCAAATGAAGCGCGGCGCTCTCTTCATTACAACCAAATTATATGCTGGCTTTGAGATAGGACTTGCCTGTGGGCTGAGGAGAGCCTCCTCTTGGCTCTAAAGTCACCGCGGTGGCTGCCAGACCGGCCAACGCGTCTGGCGGCAGAGTCAATTTCAAAATAGTCCGCCCCGCCGAGTCGGTGCGAAAGACGGCGGCGCTGATTTTCGAAGAATTCTTCGTCACGTACCAGAGTTGATAGTCCTTGTCGGAAGGCGGCGCCGGCAGATCATAAATGTAGATAGCCCACCGTTGCGCCTTCGTGTCCCAGACGAGTTTGGCGTTGGCCTGTGGAGTTTCCTCGCCAACCATCGCTATGACCCTTCTCGCCAAGCAATGGCGCGAGGGCCTCGCGCAATTTCATCATCCCGAGCCGCGTGCGTGTTTTGACCGTGCCCAGGGGCTGTTTCAATTTCTCAGCGATCTCGCTGTGACTGAGGCCGGAGTAGTAGGCCAACTCGATTACCTGGCGCTGTTCGGGCGTCAACAGATTCAATGCTTCCCGGACGAACCTTTGGCGTTCGGACGCCGCGGCCAATTGTTCCGGGCTGTCCGATTTCGCTACGGCGTCGCCCAGGACGTCGAGAGATTCTTTTCGATGCTGATCCTGCCAGCCCGAACGCAGGCGATCGATGGCGCGGCTGCGGGCGATGGTCGCCATCCAGGCCAGAGGCGCGCCGCGATTGGCGTCATAACTGGCCGCCTGACGCCAGACCTGGGTGTAGACATCGATCAAAACCTCTTCAGCGGAACTCACGTCGCCGAGCACGCGCAGAACAAGACTGTAAATCAAACGGTTCGTCGCGTCGTATAGCGCAGCCAGCGCGGATTGATCGCCGGTTGCGACGCGCTCGACCAGTGAGACCAAATCCTGGTCCCGTTCGCTCGCTTCGACTGTATCAATAGCTAGTTGCACCGGCTCTCCTGAATACCCCACCGAGTTGACATATGTGCTAAAGCGCGATTTTGTGTTTGAGTTATTTGTGGTCGCCGCAGACTACTTGCGCGGCAGGCAATTCTTGATTTGTAGGCCAACTTCCCTTCAACCACCGCGGGGGAAACGACTTCTCTCCGGACTCACAAACCAATATCTGACAGGCAGGTAAAGATGTCAATATGATCGTTCGCAGTCCAAATAGCTGTCAGACTTAGGTGGAGAGGATGTCAAGCGGCGGCTCCGTCCGAAACGAGCTGCGTTTTAGTGTCAGGTTTTGAATCGGCCTTGAAAACTACGACGAAGCAGAGGATGGCGAATAGCGCCAGCAATACAAATCCTGGCGTGAAGCTCCCGGTCGCCTGCCGGACCGCGCCTAGAACGAGCGGCGGGAAGAATCCGCCCAGTCCGCCCGCCGCGCCGACCAGCCCTGTAACCGCGCCGACCGATTGCGGGAAGTATTCGGGCACGAGTTTGAATACGGCCCCGTTGCCCAGCCCGATCGCCGCGGCCATTCCCAACGCGCCGATGGTGAACGTGACCATCATCGGGCAGGCCAGAAAGATGGCCATCGCCGCCGTCGCCGGAAAGACCCACATCAAAATATTCCGCCCGCCCACGCGATCAGCGAGCATTCCGCCGACGGGCCGCATTACGGTCGCCAGCACGACGAACCCGGCGGTACGGAACCCCGCGTCGCCCGGCGCCAGCTTGAATATCTCGGTCAAAAAGGTCGGCAGGTAGATCGCCATCGCCACAAATCCGCCGAAGGTGAGGAAATAGTATAGGCTCAACACCCAGCTCTTCGCGTCGCCGAGCGGTTCGATCACTTCGCCGAAAGTCTTCGCGGGCGCGCGGCGCGGCGCGTTCCGAGCCTTGATCCAGAAGATCGCGAGCCAGACGACCAGCAAAACGCCGAACGTCCAGAATCCCCACTTGAAACCGAGCGCCGCGGCCAGCGCGGGCGCCCCGAACGCCGCCAGTGATTGCCCGATGTTGCCCGCGCCGTAAACGCCCAGCGCCAGGCCTTGCTTCTCGGGGGGATACCAGCCGCTGACGAAACCGACGCCGACCGAGAAACCAGCGAGCGCGACGCCAATGAAGAAACCGCAGACGATCAACTGCCAGTAATCGGCCACGAAACCCATCATAAACGCCGGCGTGATCGAACCGGCCATTACAACCGAGAAGATCAATCGCCCGCCGTAGCGATCCGTCAGCATTCCCAGCGGAATGCGCCCAAGACTGCCGAGCAGTACTGGAATCGCCAGCGCAACGCTTACCCCCACGGGGCCGAGGCCCAGGTTCTTTTTCAATATCGGCATCATCGCCGACACGGAACCGAAAACTGCGAAGCAAATCGCGAACGCCCCTGTGGCTAAAACCAACTGCAATGTATTACCCGACGGCGCCGCCGTTTGAGATGAGGTGTTCATGGCTATCTTCGATCCATCGCGTAGAGATACCGCAATAATCCGAGATTAAGTAGAAAACAGACGAGGCTCGCAATCGCCGCGGGCCAGACGACCCCGGCGTCGCCGCCCAGGTAGGCGTTCATCGTCGCCGTCAGCAACCAGAGTTGCAGCACGACCAGCACGATCACTACGCAGAGAATGCCGTAGACGATCGTCATCTTTTGTTCGCGTGTGAAAGTTTTTTTCATCGTCAACCTCGGCGCATTCTTCGGCCACTGCCCACGCCTTGAGATTAGCGGTCCGACAACCGCATGTTCATCAGCCACAGTTCCTCTTCGGGGACTGTGGCTTCGACGGCGGAGAATAATTCGCCCTCCTCATAGCGAATATGGCGGCGGAGAGATTCAGCGAGATTGGTAAGCGCGCTCGCTTCAATTATCTCTTCTTGCAGCGCCAGTTTTTCGTCCAACTCGCCGATCAGCTTAGCGATTGCGGAGTGCTGTTCGAGCGTATCTCTGATTTCAGCCGCGTCCGCCGCCTTATACGTCGCCAGCAACGGAAGGACGATCTGCTCTTCCTGCGCAAAATGTCTTTGCAGATCGCTTTTCCAGAAGTCGGCGAACCGGGCGGCGGCTTCTCGAAGTCCGGTCTGATCGTCGCCGGCCGCGGCCTTATCCAGGTTCAGCGCCTGGACCAGCGCATGATGGTGATCGTGTGACAACGGGTAAAGACTTTTATGGCGTTTCATGTTTTCAGCGCTTCCAGCCTCCTCCCACCCCATGTCGGAGCCAGGAGCAGGAGGATCTCAAAGGACGCGTAACTCCACGCCCGTCGCATATAGCGCGCCGTCGCGAATTTCGAGCAGGATGCGCGGCAACGGCCTTCGCGGCGGCCCGGCCAGCGGCCTGCCGGTCTCCAGGTCGAACGAACCGTTGTGACAAGGGCACAGAAAACGCTTCTTCTCCGGCTCCGGCACGACGGCGCACGACAGGTGCGTGCATTCCTGGCTGAACGCGACGAAATTGTTTTCGCCTGTGCGCACCAGCAGACATTTGTCCCCCTCTTCGGGATAGGCGAAGACAAGCGATTGCCCGACCTGCAATCGGTCGAGTTTGGCGATTTGCCGGATCGGCGGTTGTCCTCGCCGCCGACGTATGAAGTTCTGCGCGACAATCCAGAACTGACCGGCGACGAAAGCGAAGCTGGTAAGGACCATGAACTTCGTGAAATCGCGCCGCGCTACGTATTGATCCTGCGGCAAGTCGATCGGGAAGTCCTGGCGCCACTTGGGTTGTTCCGCCGGCGGGCGGCCGTCGGGCGGGATTGTGATTTGTTCGCGGTCAGTGGAAGTCATTCTGCGCCTCGCTATCCAGAATGTTGAAAGTGATCTCTTTGCCGATGGATTGCTCGTCCATCGCGGCCGTCACGTCCAGGTACTCGGCGTGCGCCACTTTCGGCGTCATCATATTGACTTTAGTCGTGATCGTTTGCCCGCCGAACTGAAACCGGTTGACCGGTCGCGACCGCGGGCGCAACTGCTCGATTTGCTCCCGCGCGCCGAAAAAGAGCGCGCCGCTCGGACAAACGGTCGCGCACATCGGCTTCTTTCCCGCCGAAGTGCGGTCGTAGCACATATCGCACTTCATCATCAGTCGGAATTCCGTCTTCATCTTCGGCACGCCGAACGGGCAGGCGAGCACGCAGTTGTCGCACGCGACGCAGCGCGGCTTGCGCGCCGTTTGCACCACGCCATCATCAGTGCGTTTGATCGCGTCCGCCGGACAGACCTCGGCGCACGTCGGCTGGTCGCAATGCATGCAGACGACCGGCGCGGTCTGCGTCGAATGAGAACGGTCGACGTATTCCAGGTGAATCATCGGATGCCCTTTGTGCGTGTCGCACTCGCCGCACGCCTGCACGCAGGATTGGCATCCTATGCAGCGATTCGGGTCAATGAAAAATTCCATGTGCGAAGGAACCGCCATCTATGTCCTCCTATTGCGGATTGCGGATTCTTCGATTGCGGATTGCGGATTGCGGATTGCGGATTGATTTTCGCCTGGCGATTTCTGGGTTCGATTTTCAACCTCAGCCGGGGCCATCTGGTCGTTTGATAACCGCAAATCCGCAACCGAAGAATCCGCAATCCGAACGCGCACTGCGCAGACCTTGTATTCGGGAATCTTCGAGATCGGGTCTTGCGCGGCGATGGTTAATTGATTCGCGCTCTTCGCGCCAGCCCAGTGATAGGGGATGAAGATCGTATCGGGCCGGATCGTCGTCACCACTTGCGCCCGCAGCGTGATCCGTCCGCGCCGCGATTCAACGGTCGTCCAATCGCCGTCTTCGATGCCCAGTTTCTCGGCCAGTCGCGGATGCATCTCGACGCGCGGCTCGGGATATTGATCGACCAGAGGCCCGATGCGCCGCGTCTGCGCGCCGGACAGGAACTGGCTGACCACACGGCCCGTCGTGAGTATGATCGGATACTCTTCATCCACGTCTTCCGCAGGCGGAGTGTACGGCGCGACGTTGAAACGCGCCCTGCCGTCGGGGAAGTAGAACGGCCCTGCGCCCTTCGCGATCGGATTCCACGAGCCTTTCTCGAACAATCGTGGAGTGCCCATATGTTCCTGACGCTGGTCTCCGCTCGTACAAGGCCAGAATACGCCGCCCTGACGTTCGATCTTTTCGTAGGTGACGCCGGAGTAATCGGCGACGTAGCCTTTAGACGCGACGCGCAGTTCATCGAGGATTTCGCGCGGCTCATTGAAAGTGAAGCCGCGCTCACGGCCCAGCGCGCGGGCGATGTCCTGAATGATGCGCCAATCCTGTTTCGCGTCGCCCGGCGGATCGACCGCTTTGTTGATCTTGATGACTCGGCCTTCGATCTGCGTGACGATACCTTCGTCCTCTTCCTGTAGCGAGCCCGGGAGGACGATATCGGCATGGTGCGCCGATTCATTCAGGAAGAAGTCTATCACCACGTAAAATTCCAGTTTGTCGAGCGCCTTCGCGACGAAGTTGTTGTCCGGCAGCGAGACCTTCGGGTTGAAACAGATCGAAAGCAGGCCTTTGATTTCGCCGCGATCAATTTTGCGGATCAACTCGTAGGCGTCCACCCCCGCGCCGGGCATCTCCTTTTCGTCAATGCCCCAGACATTGGCGATGTAGGCGCGGTGTTCGGGGTTGGTGATGTCTCGCGCGCCGGGCAATTGATCGCACTTCTGGCCGTGCTCGCGGCCGCCCTGGCCGTTGCCCTGACCCGTAATCGTCGCGTAGCCGCAGCCCTCTCGTCCGATGCGCCCCGAAGCGAGCACAATGTTGATCGCGCCCAGCACGTTCTGCACGCCGTGCGAATGATGCTCGATGCCACGCGCGTGCAGCAGGAATGACGATTTCGCCTCGCCCCACATTTCGGCGGCCTGCCGTATCGCGCGTTCGGTTATGCCTGTGACCTCCGCCGTGCGCCGGGGCGTCCACTCCCGGACGTGTTCGGCTACTGCTTCGAATCCGGCGGTATGATTGCTGATGAAATCATGATCGAGCCAGTCGTTCTCGATCATCAGGCGGAGGACGCCGTTGAAGAGCGCGATATCGCGCCCTGGCTTGATGGGCAGAAACAGATCGCAGGTTCGCGCCACCGGCGTGATGCGCGGGTCGACGACAATGATTTTCGCGCCGTTCTCACGCGCCTGCCAGACGTAGTTGGTCGTGATCGGCGCGCATTCGGCCACGTTCGCGCCGCTGATCCAGACGACTTCGGACTTGAGAATGTCCGCCCACGGATTGGCCGCGCGGTCGATCCCGAAGGCCTTCTTGTTCCCGGCGCCGGCGCTGACCATGCACAGCCGCCCGTTGTAATCAATGTACGGCGTTTTCAGCGCGACGCGAGCGAATTTGCCCATCAGGTAGGCTTTCTCAATCGTCAGACTCGCGCCGCTCAGAACGCCGAATGAGCCGGCGCCGTAGGTTGATTGAATACGCCGAATCTCCGACGCGACGCGGTTGATCGCCTGGCCGTAAGGGATCGGGCGGAATCCGCCCTGCGCCGATTCGTCGCGCTCTAACGCAGTCAACAGACGGTCAGGGTGAGCGCCCTGCAAGTACCGCTTCACGCCTTTCGGGCAGAGCATCCCCTGATTGAACGGAAAATCTTCCCACGGCTCGAAGCCGATCACCACATTGTCTTTAACCTTGAGCTGGATGCCGCACTGCTGGCCGCAGAAGCAACAATGGGTTTTGACAATCTTGTCCGGCTCGACGTCAGTCGCCAGTCGCAGTCCCGCGCTGAAGGCCGGGTGCGGGCCGAACCGTTCGGTGATGTCACTTAATTGATCGGGTAATTTGGCCATACGATCTCAAATTCAGAGTCTCAAATCCGTGATTCCCCTCGCCACAGTCTCCCCTGCGCCAACGCCAGCATCGCCCGCCGGCATTTCGGACAAATCCATTGGTAATGCCCCGCCTCATTGGACATCTCGTAACGAAACCCCAGTTTCCGCTCGACCTCGATCAAATCCTCCACGTGCATCTTTGAAGCGTAAGCCACACCGCAGCGGCGGCATTGCGCCTGTTTCTCGCGCGCGCCGACGTCTTTGTAGAAGCTCACACCCAACTGCGCCGGCCGCTGGAAGATGTGGAAGAACTTGCCGAACGGCAGCCAGAGCAGGGTGAAGATCACCGTGATCGCATGCAGGATGGCCAGGAAGTCGTAGGCGTACCCTTTCATCCAGGTGTAGCTCGCCGTCAACATCAACCCCGTCGCGCTAATTGCGAAAAGCAGGATCAACGGCAGGAAATCCTCGGCGAACTGCTGAGCGGCGGCCGCGCCGTGGTCTCTCATTCTCCGCCGCATCGCCAGCATCACCCCCGCGATCACCAGGATCGAGGACCAGACCAGCCCATGGAATATCAGAAAGCCCATCAGCGAATGGATGGGGAAGGCGAAGCTCGGGAAGCCGAAGACGTAAGCGCGATACCAGTCAGCGTCCTCAGGCAGCGTTTCAAAATGTATCCAACCGAAGACCAGCGGGAACGTGATCGCGATCGCGATCAGGCAGCCCCACATAATCAGCATATGCGCGCCCCATCGGGCCGTGCCGCGTCGCGCGATGAAATGGTTGAGCGCGAACTCGTGTGTCACTCGCGCGAACCACATCGCCACGTTGCGCGCCAGGAATTTGGGGCGCAAAAAGACCTGCCAGCCTCGCTTCCAGTAGAGCGCGGTCGGCGGCCGTTGCAGCCACATCGCATAGCGATACGTGACACCGAATGCGGCGAAGAGTACCGCGAACGTGTAACCGACCAGCGCGGCGTCGAAATGCGACAGGTTGCGTGATCCGATCACGATGAGAAGGGCGACGCTCAGAGTCACGAACGTTCCCCAACCGGTCGCCTTGATTGCCTCTCTGGTCATCTCATTCGTCTCCTGAAGCGTTCTTTAGGTTTGCCATCGCCTCCGCTCCTGTGCAACGGCCGTGCCAACTTCAAAATCGCGCAGTCACAGATCTCCGCCAATCACGCCTGCGGATAATTCCTCAATACTCCGCGGAATTTTCCGCGCCTGCTGCGGCGATTGCTTCCATCAATAGTGATGATGGGACAATTTGTCAAATTGTCCCACCTCTGCAATTGCAATGCATCTCCGCCAGCGTCATTGTCGTGAGCAATGGCGGAATCGCCAGAAAACATTCTGCGGAGCGGGCGGATGGGGGAAAATGGGTTGTCTTGCAAAAATAAAGCGTTTTCGATTTGCAAATTCAGGCGGAAGGAACCATGGATTAAACAGATGCGACGGATCGAAACGGATCTGTATCGATCCGTCGCATCCGTCAATCCCGTGGTTCCTTCCGGTCCATACCTGAATCTTCAACTCGAAAACGCTATAAGAGGAACTCTGCGTCGGACATCCGACGCAGGCG
>DASUFM010000740.1:0-5503 GCA_036274535.1 Blastocatellia bacterium | reverse complement strand
GACTCCCCATCGATTTCCACCGGCCTGGTACAGGAGTTTTTTCTTGTCAGCCGAGAGCGTGTAGGAGCGGACGCCTTCGAGGAAAGGCGCGGCCGCCCGCTCCTTGAGCTGGTACCGTTGCAAGCGCAGCGCGGCGGGGCCGCCGGCCGCATTCGCTTCCAGATAATAGATGGAGCCCGCCGCGCCGGCCGTGAGGCCGCTGTAATCACCGGCCGGAACGTTGACGGCCAGGATCCGCTGTCCGATCCCGTCGAAGTCAATGTGAACGTCGACGGTTTTCGCCGCGTCCGGGGCAGTCCGCGCCGCCGGAGCGCCTCGCGATTCATCGCGATTCGTCGCGCGCGGCTCGTCGCCGGTTTCGGGCAAAAGCGGCGACGGATCGCTCGCGCTGAGCACAGCCAGATAGATTGCGCGGCGCACGGGACGGTCCAGGGAACTCATCTCCAGCCAGCCGGTCTTCGGCCCGTAATCAGTGCTCGCCAGGAAGTAAAGATACTTGCCGCCGACGTCGAACGCCGGCGAGATGGCGTCCGCCAGCCCGTCGCTCAGCTGATATGTTTTCTTCTCCGCCAGCGAGTAAACGTATATCGCCCGCAGGTGGCTGGTCAGGGCCTTCGAATAGGCTATCCATCGCGAATCCGGCGACCAGATCGCGTCGAAATCGCGTCCGGGGTCGGCGTATGTGTCGGTATCGATCTTCGCCGCCCGCCCGGTCGCGACTTCGAGCGTCCAGAGATTCAGGTGATTATCCTGCAGCAGAATCTGCGCGCCGTCCGGCGACCATGCGGGCGCGGAAAAGAATGCCGTGGACGGCAGCGGAATCGCTCGAGGTTTGGTGACGCCCGCCGGGTCGCCGATCATGAGCTGGTACTCTCCACTCACGTCCGAGAGCCACGCGAGTTGCGCGCCGTCGGGCGACCACACCGGGCTGCGGTCGTGCCCGCCGGAACTCTGCGTGAGGTTGCGGTAATCGCCCTTCTCCGCCGGCACAGTGAATATCTCGCCTCGCGCCTCGAAAGCGGCGCGAACGCCGGTAGGCGAAAGCTCCGCGCTGCGAATCATGCCGGCCACTTTCTTAAACTGCGGCCTCGCCCAGGCCAGGTCGCCGGCTACTTCGACGTTGAGCCTGCGCGCCTGCCCCGGTTGCCCCGTTTTGGTGTCGAACAGATGAATATAACCGGCCTGTTCATAGACGATCGCATCGGGTCCGGCCGTCGCGTTCATGATGTCGAAGTCGTCGTGCTGAGTGAGCTGCGTGACCTTTTTTGTGTCGGCGCGCCAGGCGAAGAGGTTGACCGTGTGATTGCGGTCGGAGAGGAAGTAAACGGTATTGCCCACCCACATCGGATCGGTGTCGTTGCTGTTATTCCACGGCAATTTCTCAACAAGGTGATCCGCCAGCGTCATGATCCGAATCGGATGTGTGCGACCGCCTCGATAATGCCTCCATTGGCTGGACTCATACCATTCCGGAATGAACGCGATCGAGAATTCCTCATAAGCCACTTTGCCGCCGTCCGGAGAATAGGCGCCGGTGAACGCGCGCGGCATCGGCAATGGCTCCGGAAGCCTGCCTTCAAGACTGATTGACCAAAGACGCGCATATGATTGCTGCGGCGCGCTTGTCCTGGCGGACGCGAACATCACGCGGCGACCGTCGGGACTCCAGCCTCGCGCGCGGTCCGCGCCCGGATGATAGGTCAATCGCTTCGGATCGCCTCCCGCAGTCGGAACCACATACGCGTCGGTATTCCCCGCGACCGTGGCCGTGAAGGCTATCTGAGAACCGTCGGGAGAGAAATAAGGGCCGATCTCGACGCCGGACGTGGCCGTGAGACGGCGCGCCTGCCCGCCGTTCCTGGAGACGACCCAAAGGTCACCTGCATATTCGAAAGCCACCGAGTCACGGCTGACCGTCGGATGACGGAGCAGCCGCGTCCCCTGGGCGTTCACGGCGCAAAAAATGATAAGACACAGCAATAAGGCAAAAAACAGTCGTCGTATATTCATAGATGGTTCCCAGGGATCAGAAAGTAATCCGGAATCCAATCTGCCCTTCGCGCCCCGGCAGCACCTGGATAATCGAGCCGAAAGGCTCTGACGTTACATTTTCACGATTCTGGACACCCCGCGGATTCTGGCGGTTCAGCAGATTGAAGAACTCGAACAGCAACTGTACCTTGACGCGGTCGGCGATGTCGAAACGCTTGGAAAAGCGCATGTCGAGATTTACGAATGCCGGCGCCGTAAAGGCATTCCGCCCGGCTGTAAAATCGATACTGTTGAAATTACCGTTGCCGTCCGGGTCTCTATTGAGCGCGTCGAAACGGCTGAAGTGAAAGCCGCTCTGGGCGCGAAGGATGCCGCCGATCTGAAATTGCCATGGAAGATCGACGAGCCCGTTGACCTGAAAAATATGATCCAGGGCCAGGCTTGACCGGCCTTTGTCCAGATCCGGGCCATTTACAAAGGTTCCCGCCTGCGCGACGAAATTGCCGTTTCTGCTTGTGAACGATCCGTTCGCGTTAGTCTGCGGCGTACAGCCGGGATTCGAGGTTGGGCACGGTTCAACAACTGTCGGGGCGACCCCTATGAATTGGTCCGTGGGATTGGTAAAGATACCCAGGGAGTTGTCGGTCGCTTTGGCGTAAGTGTAATTCGCCCCGAGAATGAATCGGCGGCTGAGACGTTTAGTGAGGTTCAGAACCAGCCCGTCATATTCACCCTTGAAGAAAGGCCCGAACGTTCGAATCTCTCCGGCGGTATTCGGAGGGTCAAAACTGCGGCCGATTCCAGCAACGCGAGATCTGAAAGCAAGGTTGCTCAGCCTTACGCCCAGTAGATTGCGCATTTCGCGGTGATAGTAGTCCGCCTCGAACACCATGTCTTTAGTTATCTCACGCTGAACGCCGATGCTGAAACCGAGCGTGTGGGGAGTTTTAAATGCGCTGTCAACACTTGTAGGCTGCGCTTGCGGCGGGATGATCGGGTTATTCAACACTCCGAATTGGCCCCATTCAAAGTATCCTGCCGGCTGACCAATGGCCGCAGCCGCTTGTGTCAGGTACTGATCCGGAGTCAGCCCCGTAAGAGCCTGCACATTGCTGATATTGATGACCGCATTGGCTGGTATGGGAGCATGGCCTGGAGCAACCACGTTGTTCAACCTGTCAACGCCAACTATCGGCCCGCCGTCGAGGGGACACGTCACGGCGCCAGCAGCGATCTGGGCGTCGGTCAGACGATTCGAAATGCACGGGCCTGGAAGACCGACGCCGAAGGCCAGCATGGAGACCAAACTGGGCGATCCGTAAAACCCGCGGGGAAAGTACAACGACTGTACAACTCTGCGGTCACTGCCGCCAAACGCAGGGACCTGCTCCACTAATCCCAACCGAAACTGATCATAAAACGCGCCGAAGCTTGAGCGAATCACCGTTTTCGGCGTAATCGCCCAGGCGAGACCCAGCCGCGGCGAAAAGTTTTTCCGCGCCTCGAACTCGCTATCGTGATCCCAGCGAAGCCCCAGATTGAGCGTCAGGCCTTTTCCGATCTTCCAATCGTCCTGCGCGTACAAGCCGTTATAATTGTTCCGCAAATGAATTTCGCTGGATTCCGGCGTGGGGCCGCCAGACGACAGAAGCAAAAATACGCCGCTATTTACAGGACCCAGGTTAATGTAGTCATCAATAGTGGCAAAGAGCTGGTTTCTTAAGTTTCGAGAATCCAGTCCGTCAACCTTCGTGCGCAGGAACTGCCACCCGAACTTGAAGTCATGGCCGCCAAAACGTTTATTTGTGTTGGCCGCCAATGACGTATATTTCTGGAACAGACTCGAACGCGTCGTCTGATTACCGAAAGTTATCCCCGGAAGAGAGCTGAAAAAGCCACACGTTGGAGGGCAGATCTGCTGCGCGGGGAATGCATTTAGCAGGGTCTCAGTGAACTCCGGGCGGGTAGGCTGCGAATCGGACGGCTCGCCGCGATAAGCGCCACGGAGCGTCAATATCCATGGATTGGCCTGGTCGCCCAGCAGCATCGTATCGCCGAACCCCAGCAGCAAATTACGGCCGCTTGTGCTGGTTCGCGTTGTCGGTAATCCCCCTCCGGAGCCCCTGACATATTCGTTTGTGTAGTTAACTTCCTGGACTAATTGGTGTCGCCCGAGTTGTTCATTAAGCTTAAAGAAATTCCGAACTGCGCGGCTACGCTGTGGAATATCGAACGGGTTCTCCTGGTTGCGCAGAAGCTGAAGAACGCTCGCCCCCCCGGCCGATGCGCCGAGGTCCGGATACTTGAAATCGATTGCCCGATCTTCCGTGATCCGCTCCGATGAGCCGAAAAAGAAAATTTTGTCTTTAATGATCGGTCCGCCGAGCGCGAGGCTGTAGTCGAATCTGCGCAGATGCAGGGGATCCGTCACGCTCTGGTCCAGTGAGTTGACCGAATCGAAAGCTTCGTTGCGGTGAAAAAGCGATGCGACGCCATGAAATGTATTTTCGCCGCTCTTGGTGATCACGTTGATCACCGCCCCCGACGCCTGTCCGAATTCGGCCTTAAACCCTGTCGTCAGTACCTGAAACTCGGCAATCGTCTCTTGATTAAACTGCGCCGCGGCGCCGCCATTGACGGTGTCTTTGTTCGGTTGTCCGTCAATCAAAAAATTGTTATTGCCGCTCCGCTCGCCCAGCGCCGGGTTAGAGTTATCAGTGCCGGGATCGGCTTGCCGGTTGATGGCCACTCCGGGCACAAGTTGTATCAGGTCAAGGTAATCTCGCCCGTTGACTGGCAACTCCAGGATCTGGCGCGACGTGACTGTGGCGCCGGTGGAGGAGGCGTTCGGTTCCAGCAAGGGCAGCGCTTCTGCGCTCACGTTGACCACTTCTCCGACATTTCCGACTTTCACTTGCACGTCGACAGTCAGGACAAGATTTAGCGTCAATTCGATATTTGCGGTACTGGTGGCAAAGCCTGCCTTTGAAACAGTCAGCTTGTAGGTTCCCGCAGGCAATGCCGGAAGACTGTAGGACCCTCCGGCGTCGGTCGTGGCGCTGCGCTCAGTCGCGAGCGCCGTCCCGCTCACCTTGACCTCCGCGCCCGCAACCACCGCCCCCGTAATGTCCGTCACGGTCCCTTTTATCGTTGATGTCGTGGTCTGAGCGGCTGCGCTTGAGGACGGAAGGTGGAGGATGAAGAGGGTCAGGAAAAGGACTGTCACCGAGGAACAATGTTTCCTCAGTTGGGCCCCGATTGTTTCAATCAGGTGAGCGTGCGATGTCACAATTTTGCGCTTCATCGAAGGTACCTTCCTTTGGGATATGGGCGCTGACCGAACAGTTGCGCCAGTTATCGTTTGCACTGTTTCTGTGGAGGTTTTCCCAGTCGCCGCCTGCGCCGCTCTCCGGCGCCCATCATTTCCATACAGCCGGTTGTGGCGCCGTCTGATCAGTTTGTAATCGTCTGTCAGGTTTGGTCAGGTAGGAGGTCGCGCTCGCTTAATACA
>DASUFM010000739.1:0-5205 GCA_036274535.1 Blastocatellia bacterium | reverse complement strand
AGGCAATGGCTGATCGGCCCAGACGACTTGAAAACCGCCGCCGTCATCGACGATGACCAGCGCGCTCTTGCCGCCGATCATGCCGCGCGCGATTCCCTCCGGCTTCATCTTCTTGGCAAAGCCGATGTTAAATCGCCGCATTGTTCCGTCCGCGGCGCCGCTCCACTCATAGAGCGCGAACGGCGCTTTTGAATCGTTGATCGATTTACCGGTAATGACCAGAAAGGCGCCGCCGTCTCGATCGCTGGAGAGGTCACGAATCCCCTGCTCATCGAATCCCGATTCCACGGAGAGTTGAATAGGCGGCTGGGCTTCCAGATTGTCTGTCGTCCACGCCCCGGCCAGGTCCTTGACCTTGACCGGCAGGACCATCGGCTTCCCATACGACACGGGCGTACGCACGCCGAAAAGGAAGGCATGGCGTCGCTTGTCCCAGGTGAAACCCTCGATGTTGAGCCCCCCGTCATCAGGCTTGGTTTGCGCTGACGCGGCTATTTGCGGGAAGGCGGTGATAAGCCATTCACGGAAGCCCGGCATATTTTCGGCGCTCAGCGTGTCATCCGGATTGATGGTCACGCGCAAAACTCCGCTCGGCGGGACATCCACCGCGCCTTTCTTGCCTTTCTTGACGTAAAGTGACGAACTGACAAACACATAACGACGCCCGTTTTCTTCGACGAATGTCATGCCCTCCATATCGTCTATCGCGCCAGGCTCAAGTCCCTGCAACGGGCGTCGAATCAACGGCCCTTTCTTCTGCCCGTCAGGCGTAAGGTTGAGTTCGAACAGCGCGTCATTCGTATTGTTATCGCAGATGAGAAAGCGCGAGTCAGAGATAGGGACAATTCCTGAGGCGTTGAATTCGTCTTTCCCATTCCTCTCGGCGAAAGGGATGGAGTCGATGGTTAGCGCCGGCTCGGCGGATTTCGAACATCCGACGGCCCACACGGCGCAGAGCGCAATGAACAGCGCTTTGTTGATAATTGCTCCAGACGCATGTCTGAAGATCGGATGGCTGAACAGTTTCGAACCTGATTTCATGTCTACTTTTCTTCCTTCAAATGTTGGCAATTATGATCGCCGGATCGATTCCGCTGGCTGATTCATCGTTCGATCCGGCGGCGTCTTTAATCGTCGAGCTTTAAATACTCGCCTGCGTCGCAAACAATAAAGATAAAGTCGGCGCCGCCTATGGATACTCGCGCGACTCCCTCGGGCTTCAAACTGGAATCAAGCTCGGCCTTCTCTCTTGGAGATGCTTGCCCATCCCATTCCCAAAGCTTGAAGTCCGTCTTTTTCTTACTCTCCGGCGATCCTGAGATGATCTCAAAAACGTTTTGGCTGCCGTCATATTCGATGCTGCGAATCGTGCCGCCGCCGAGCGAAAGCCGGATTGCGCCGGACGGGGCGACTGTAAGGTTTTCGAGAGACAGGCGCGAATTCGGATCCCGCAGTATGAGCGGCACAATGAGCGCCTGTTCCGATATCTCCGGATCGCGCAGCCCCAGTAACAGCCGGCTCTGAGCCGGGTCCCAGGCCAACCCCTCGATGTTGATCGTTCCCTTCTTACCTTTTTTACCGTCGCATTCCTTCAGTTCAGACACGGCGCCGGTCAGGAACTGGTATAGCCTTCCCACGCTCTCGACCTCTTTAACGCTCTGGGTCTCCAAATCAAATTTGAAACGGACGAGAGCGTTCGTCTCGTCTTCCTTGGTTTGGGATTGCGAGCCGACGACATAGAACCAGGAACCGTCCTGAGTAATCCCTTCAGGATCATCTATGCTGACGCCGATTTTAATCGGCTTAATCTCTCCAACCTGATTGCCGTCCTGATCGAGCCGCATCCAGAGGACTTCGTCCGCCCTGTCGTCATCGACAAAGAGCACTCCATCCGTGCCCGGGACAGGAGCCACTCCGGAAGCCTGGAATACGCCTCCCTGAAAAATCCTGGATGGCGTCGAGGCCGGGTTAAAGGAGCCGTCTTTTTTCTTCTTTTTCTTGTCTTTTCCATCGACGACCACAGCCGATTTTGACTCCACGATCCCATGTTTATAGCAGATAAGCGTCAGACCAATCAGCGCGGCGCCAGTCAGACACAGGAAAGGCCTGCGGCCCATGAATAAACTACGTGCCCGTGACAAACTCATCCAACACCTCTTTTATTATTAGTGGTATTAACTTGAACAACTGCGCCATCCGGATTTCTGTTCAATAGGAGAGCTTCAGGGGCAAAGCGCCGCAATACGTCGATTGTTGCGTTTCAGCGGCTCATGCGCCGCATCTTAGCACGAACAATGGCGACTGATAAGCGACGATTTTTTTCAATAATAAATTTTTGGTTGCGATTCTACAGTAGCGTATATCCTCCACAGCCGATATAATGCCGGCCATCAGCTTCAACAAAAAATAAAAAGAAGGGCGTATATGGCTCGCGTAATCGGACAATGCAAATCTACGCGGAGGGGCGCCATGAAATATGGCAGAAGGTTCAAGGCGCTGGCGCTGGTCGCCATACCGGGGTTGCTGCTACTCACGACCTATCCGCAGACGGTCGCCGTCGTCGCACGACAGAATCCGCCTGTAACAAAGGTCCATATCGCTTACATTCCCGGCGCTCCCGCGCCAAATGCCGCGACAGAGGATAACGCTCGACTACCAGACCTCTCATCGCTGGACGTAGCTCTGTTGATCCGCGACAGTGACCTGCTGGGATCGGCCATGCATTTACGCCTGCCTGAATACACATATCTGCAGAAACGGCTTTCACGCGAGCTGGATCAACGCGGCAAGCCGATTGAACACACAGCCGTATACGAAGCCTATCCGATCGCAGTCCGGAGTGGGAGCCGCCACGTCATCAGCCTGATCAGTGAAGACGGCGCGCCGGTCTCGCCAAAGCGCCTTAAGAAAGAACGAGAGCAGGCGGCGAAAGAAATAGAGAATGCCGAAAGCGAAAACGCGAGCGCCGCGCCCGCGCCAAAATCGGAAAAATATGTCACAGCGGGAATCGGAGTGAGCCAGGCCGGCGACGGCGTGTGGATCGGAGTTTCGCAATTCCTGCGAAAATGCCGCTTCGGCGCGCCCCGTTATAACCGGCTGGCCGGCCGCGAGATGATTGCTCTCAACATTCAATCCTGCGCCGGCGATGCGAACAATCCCCGCGAGAGGTACCTGGCCGGAATGGTCGGGATCGTATGGATAGACGCCGAGGACAAAGTGGTCGCCCGCCTGCAAGCGTGGCCGAAACGCGAAACTCTGGAATCCGCAGTCGCATTTCCCTCTACGGACACTGAAACTGTCATTTATGAACAAATGCGCCTGCCGAACGGATTGTGGGTTCCGAAACGAATTCGACTCAACGCCATCGGACAATCCGCGCTGTTCAATGGAACGAATAAAGACATGACCTTCGAGTTCAGCCATTATCAGCGCTTCGCCACCGAGGTCAACGACATCCAGCAGATGACCGTCAAATCGAAACCATAACCTGCGCCCAAAACGAAACGGCAACCCGCAGTCGTTAAATCGCTGCGGATTGCCGTAAAAAATCAGGCGCCGCTATTAAGTTGCGAGATCAGATTGTTGCGCTTAGCGCTCGCCCTGCGCAATCACCGTCACGACCTCGGCCCCGGCGGTGTTTTGCGTGATCACATCGCGCTTCCTGGCCGCTTCGCGCTCGGCTTTCGACTTCATGAACTGCGCTCCCTCTCCGCTCTCCCCATCAAACACCTGGGCGAGGAAGTATTGATTTCCGTAGCGATTGAAAACCAATTTCGCCTTCGGCTCTCCCTTGCCATAGGCAGGATTGACGTTGTAGTTGCCCACTTCATCGCCGTCTTCGCTGCGGATGATCAGGACGTCAGCGGTCCTGGCGCCGGAGAGCCGGCCGACGGAATATTTGCCGGCCTTGAATTCTTTGTTACCGACGGTGAAATTGAACGGGATGTCCGCCTTGACCCTGCCGCTGAGGCCTGCAAACCCGATGATGGCCATCGGAATCAAAAGGGTCAATGTGGCGACAATGCTAAGTATCTTCTTTTTCAAAATTACCTCCATGTGAGCGGCTGAAATTTTTCGCCGCTGATTTTTTCTATATGATGCGTCGTGGCATCCTTCTCCTAAAACTACTAACTTCTAAAACTACTTCTCCTGAATCTACCCTGTAGATTGTCAATAAGTCCTTCACCGATACATGCGAAAAAAATCGTGATTTTCGCTATTTTTTGGAAAAGAATTTTTGACGAACTACTTACATCGTTATGTCTCAACTGCGACGCCCATCATTACGCTCGCCTCAATAAAGAGGTTCCAACTTCGATGGGATTCTTGCCGCATCAGCTCAGCGCCTCACGCGGCAACACACCATTACGCGCGCATCAACCGGCAGGTTCCCATTTCGATAATTTTTGTTGATGTTTTTTTGGCCGGGTGATTGCAGTCAATGTATGCAAAATTTTGCGCCTTTACCCATATCCAATATTTTTGAATATCGTCTTTACTGACTAAAGATCTACTACAGCCGGCGCAGGCGAGGCGTTGAGCGATGGCTAAATGTAGTGAGAGGCAAAGTAAAATACCGCCAACACAATTATCACGATCACAAAGAGCGCCACCAATATAGTAATGAAGTGGCGCCGGATTTCTCTGATCGGCGCCTGCGCGGCGGCGCCTTGAATCAGATGAGCCCCGACATTGAGGTTGCTTTGCGTGAACAGAGCCCTGGCTTGCGACAGCGCCTCATCCGGTTCGGCGGCAGTAACGCGCTCGAGTTGCGCAATAACCTGAGTGCGCCGCTCGGAGCCGCCCGGCTGCGACTCATCCGGCAAGGCCGCCAAAATCAACGGCCCCGCTTCGTCTATATTGCGACAATCGATGTTATTGATGGCCGCGAGCCCTGGCGGCAGTCGCGCATAGTCGAGCAGACAGGGAATGATGGTTTTCTTCAGGGCCAGCGCCGTCGTCCACTCGAACTCTACGAAGTGCGACGCGGCGGAATCAGCCGACCAGAGCAGCAACACGGCGTCGCAATCGGCGATGGCCTCCCCAATTGCCCTGGGCCACTGTTCGCCGGCGTAGACGCTGTGCTGATCGCGCCAGACATCCATGCTGTTCGCGATAAATACCTGCTCCAACTCCAGAGCGCGATCCATATCGACTCTGGCATAGCTGATAAACACTTTGGGCATCACGGGTATTCCTTGTTTA
>DASUFM010000738.1:0-4148 GCA_036274535.1 Blastocatellia bacterium | reverse complement strand
CCTTCGTCAGGATCGGGTCGAATTTGTGGTCGTGACATCGCGCGCAGGCGACAGTCAAACCGAGGAAGGCTTTGGTAGTGACGTCGACCTGTTCGTCGTAGACGTCGTAAAGCATCTTCTTTTTGTCCTGCTGCGCTATGGCCTTCGGGCCGAGGGCGAGAAAACCGGTCGCGATTATGCCACGGCGATTGACCTCGCCGGGATTCTTCGCCGGAAGCAGGTCGCCCGCCACCTGTTCGCGTATGAATTGATCGTAGGGCAGGTCGTTGTTGAATGATTCGATGACGTAATCGCGGTATTTCCAGGCGTGCGGATAGCGGTGATCTTCATCATTGCCGGTCGAATCGGCGTAACGCGCCACGTCCAGCCAGTGGCGGCCCCAGCGTTCGCCGTACCGGGGGCTGGCGAGCAGGCGCTCGACGACTTTGTTGAAGGCGTCGGGAGACTGGTCGGCGAGAAAATCGCGCATCTCGTTTGCGGTCGGCGGCAGCCCGGTCAAATCCAATGTGGCGCGCCGAAGCAGCGTCATCTTATCGGCGGGCGGAGCCGGTTTGAGGTTCTTATCTTCCAATTTTCGCAGTATGAATCGGTCAATCGGCGATTGCGCCCATGCTTCGTCCTTTATCTGCGCCGGCGCTTGCGCGCTAAGCGCCCTCAAGGGTTGATATGCCCAGAAAGCTTTCTCTTCCTCGCTGAACGATTTGGCGGCCGGATTTTTCGGTCCGCCTCCAGACGCCACACGCGTTATGGCCAGGGGCGCGGGCGTTACGGAACCGGGCCACGGCGCGCCCATCTTCACCCACTCGGTCAGATCGGCGATTTCGTGGTCTTTCAATTTACCGGACGGCGGCATCTTCATCTCGCCGTCGTAGCCTACGACTTTTAGCAGACGGCTCTCTTCCGGCTTCTCTTTGTTGATGACGGGGCCGCCGTCCCCGCCGCGCTGAAACGCCTCGGCCGTCGTCAGATCCAATCCGGCGACCTTCGACCTGGGGTTATGGCAACGCTGGCAACTTGCGGCAAAGATAGGGCGAATCCTCTTCTCGAAAAATTCCTCCTGCGCGGATGTGGCCTGAGCTGGAACAGGCGACGCGGCGCGATCACCTTTTCCAAACATTGCCCGCGCCTGCGAGACGGCCAGGCCGGAGAGCAGCGCCAATACCAGCGTGATTTTCAACAGTCTACTCGCATCTGACGTCGATATTCTTCTCATGTCGAGTTCATTCCCGGCAAAATTATTGTTTTCAGTGTAATGCCGTTATTGGCGTGGATAAGATTCGCGCCATCATCTCTGTTATCGAATACTTATGTCAACGGTATGGCAGTTATTGACAGTACGGGGAGCTTAGCTTACGCTCCCCATACTGTTGAGCAGATAATAGCTCTGCCCACTTTCCACCAGCATGTCGGTCGCCAGATAGCCTTTGGCGAAGGCTTCTTCGAACAAAGCGCGAGTATGCAGGCGCCATTCGAGCGCCAGATTCCTGTCATTGGCTTTGAGGCTTTGAAAATCGGCAGGTATCTGAATGAGTATCGGGTTTTCTCCGGATATCGCCGTCGTTGACGAACGAAGCGGTTCGCCCGCGACCGGCGGGTTGATCAGCGGAATGCCTTCGGCCATCAATGTGGAAGCGGACGAGACGCCGGCTTCCCCACGCAGTCTCGCCTCGACTCGCGGGCTCGCAATACGCCAATCGACCTGGAAGCGGTCGCTCGGCAGTCCGGCGTTCAACTTGTCGCGCATTGCCCCATAGAGATTTCGCAGGTAGACGCCGCATGTCACGCCGAGCTTGTGGAAGTTGAATCTGCCGTTGCGGCTCTCAAGCGGGTCGTAAGTCCAGGTGATCAGATCGATTCCCTGGGCCAGAACGATCTCACGCTGCTTCAACTTCAGCGCGTACCCCACGCCTCGGTCGCGGTAACCGGGCAGCGCTCCCGCGATGTGCGAGCAATGCTTCAATCGCCCGTCCGCCGTCAAGCCGGGGAAACCGAAGACGAAGCCGACCATTCGCTCTTCGCCTTCAACAGTGTCGAACGCGCCGAGCATCACGCCGCCGTTCTTGTGCGCCGTCATCAACATTTCAAAAGCGATGATCTCAATATCCTCCGCCCCCCAGATCTCGCGCTGGAGCCGCTCGACGGCGTGATATTCATTTTCTGTTTTGACGGGTCGAATCTCTGTAGCCATATGACATATTCAATATGACATATGTCATATGAAATATGATATATGGACAGGCCCACGTCACAATATTATTCCTGCTATTCTCGATCTTCCGCGTCGACCGGCCCGATGTGGTTAACCAGGACTTTATCGATGCGCCGGCGGTCCATGTCCACTACTTCGATTCGAAGGTTGTTCCATACGAAATTATCAGAGACTGAGGGCAAGCGTCCGAGTTGGGTCATAATGAATCCGGCCAGCGTGTGATAACCGCCTTCTTCTTCCCTGGCCAATCTGTCGATCGAAAACAACTCCTTGAAATCTGAGATCGGCATTCTGCCGTCGAGCAGCCACGACCCGTCCTCGCGCTGGACAGCGAAGCTCTCGCCGCCTCGAAGATGGGACGGCATTTCGCCGACCATGGCCTCCAGCACGTCGTTCATCGTCACCAACCCCTCCAACGCGCCATGTTCATCAACGACCATGGCGATATGGGTCGCCGATTGTTTGAACAGTTCCAGCAATTGCAGGGCGGTCCTGGTCTCCGGAACGTAGAGCGGAGGGCGCATCGAGGCGCGTAAATCCAGCGGTTCGCCGGCGAGGCCCCTCGCCAGCAGGTCTCTGGCCTTGACCACGCCGAGGATGTTGTCGAGCGTCCCCTGGCAGACCGGCATTCGCGAATATGGGCTGTTGATGATTCGCCGGCGGATTTCTTCCGGGGGCGATTCGATGTCGAGCCAGACCACATCCAGCCGCGGCGTCATCAGTTGCGGGACCTTCTGATCGGCCAGGCGAAAGATATTGTCCAGCAGTTCGTGCTCGGCGGCTTCAAACACGCCGGCCTCCGTCCCCACCGCGATCAATATCTTGACCTCTTCTTCGGTAATTGGCGGCTCTTCCGCCGGCCTGGATCTCAATAATCGGAGCACAAGAGAAGATGACGCGCTGAGCGCATGGACCGCGGGCGCGGTCAGACGCGACAGAAAGCGCATCGGTTTGGCGATCCGCGACGCGATCTGTTCAGGAGAGTTCAACGCCAGACGCTTTGGAACCAGCTCCCCCACGACCAGCGATAGGTAAGTAATGGTCATCACCACCAGGACAAGGCTGACGACGCCGCTATATGGAGCGATCGAGGGAATCCGGTTGAGACGCTCCGCCAGGTGCGCCGAGATGGTCGCGCCGCCGAACGCCCCGGCCAGAATCCCTATCAATGTGATGCCGATCTGAACCGTCGAGAGAAAGCGGTCCGGCGAGTTCGCCAATTCAAGCGCGACGCGCGCCCCCACGTCGCTTTCGGCGCGCTGCTGCAAACGCGTTTTGCGGGCCGAGACGAGCGCGATCTCAGACATCGCAAAGAGGCCGTTCGCTATCAACAGCAGGAGAACGAACAGAATCTCGATCGCTACACTATTCACTCACGCCCCCTCTGTCGCCTGTTATTTTTCAAGTCGTTCGACAGAACGGACGATCAGCACAGGTTTGCCTCTGTACTCGGATTCCAGGCGCGAGGGCAGTGTCCAACCAATTTCGCGTTCTACGTCTTTAGGAACCATACGCTGCACGACGCCGGTCACACGCGCTTTGCGGTCTTTCCATTGAGCGTCAACGCTGGGAAAACCGCCGACTTTGGGAACCAGCGTCAGCAGATCGTCTTCGGAGTTTTTGGCGCCGTATGAATCTTCATACTCTACGTCCAGTGTGAACGCGCGAGGACCATAGACATCCTCAACGTCGGATACGACTGTCACGGTTTTGCCAATGAATGCGTTCGGATTGCCGATAATGTCCGCCACTCTATGGGTGGCGCCTGAGGCCATCCACTCCGGAGCCGGCGAAGCTGGCGGAGTCGGGGCCGTAGGAGATGGACTGACTTCGGGAGATGTGGCAGGCGCCGCAGGCGGCGCCTCGGTTTCCTGTCCCGTGTGATTACAACCGGCGCAGAACAAAACCAGAATGATAGGCGCTACGCTAAAAAACTTTT
>DASUFM010000737.1:0-4035 GCA_036274535.1 Blastocatellia bacterium | reverse complement strand
CGGTTCTTGAATAAAATCGTCGGCGCCATGGTGGTCCAGCAGCGACTCAACTTCATGGCGCAGTTCTGCGTCGCCGCCGCAATATTGAGTCAGCGCCGACTTACGCTCATCCGGCGGGCGTTCGATGACGGTCTGAAATATCTCCTCGATTTGTCGCCAGCGTTCGGGGCTCATTTCGCCATCTCGCGGCGCAGCCAGGCCTGCGCCATTCGCATTTCGCGCCCGACCGTGGCTGCGGAAATGTCGAGCGCGCCGGCGACCTCCTCGACGCTGAGTCCGCCGAAATAGCGCAACTCGACGACACGGGCTTTGCGCTCGTCGAAATCGGCGAGCGACGTCAGCGCGTCGTCGAGCGCGACCAGATCGGCGGCCCGCTCTTGAGAAAAGGCAGGCGCGTCGTCGATGGAGATTTTCTGCGCGCCGTCGCCACGCTTGGCGGTCGCGCGCGCCCGCGCATGTTCGACAAGAATCTGGCGCATCAATTGAGCCGCGACGCCGTAAAAATGCCTGCGGCTTTGCCATTCCGGGAAGTCCTGTTTGACCAGTCTCAGGTAGGCTTCATTGATTAGCGCGGTCGGTTGCAGCGTATGGCCGGGCCTTTCACCGCGCAGGTAGCCGCCGGCCAGTTTGCGCAACTCCTGGTAGACGACCGGCATCAATTGGCCGAGGGCGGCGTGGTCGCCTTCGCTCCATTTACGCAGCAGTTGAGTGATTTCGTTAGGGGGAGTCTGCATACGTCCTCGCTTGCGGTTCGCGGAGCATTCTGGGATTAGCGCCTGAAAACTGTCAATAGCCAAGACACTGACCTGGCCTTGAGGTAACAGGTAGCCGTTCTCAAGCGAGAGTGGAAGCGTCCGACTACAGCGCGTCCTCGCGCTTGGATGGAGTAGTTGACATTGTTCCGAGTAGACCCAGGGCGAGTCGGCTGGATTATCCGGGTTGGCTCGCTATGCTATTTTGAGCTACCATACTTTCATCAAAGGGCCGTTGCTCCCCCTGTTGGTTTCAACCTGGTTTTTTATGGAAGTCGATTTTTCAAAGAGGGGAGCATGGTATGGTCTGTCTTAATTGCGGGAATGACAGTAACGGCAAACGCTTTTGCGCCTTATGTGGCGCGGACCTGGGGCCGCCTCTCGCTCTGGCCGCAAACGCCTCAGACGTCATTACTTTGCCCGGCGCGGTTTCGCCTCCCTCAGCCCCGAGCGGTTTGACAGGGATAACGTTGGATCAAAAGTACTATCTTGAATCCGAACTAGGCGTCGGCGGAATGGGGACTGTTTATCGCGCCAGCCGTTTGCTGATCGGCGACTGGGTGGCGGTTAAAGTGCTCCATCAGGACCAGATGGCCGACCCTCGAGCCGTCGAACGTTTCCTCCGCGAGGCGCAGATTTCCGCTCGCCTGAAGCATCCGAATGTAGTCGCGGTTTACGATTTCGGCGTTTCCAGTGAAGGCCTGAGCTATTTAGTCATGGATCTGGCTGAAGGAGAGAATCTCGGCAGTCTGATCGAGCGGCAAGGCCCGCTGACCGAGACCGACGCCACCGAGATTATACGCCAGGTGTGCGCGGCGTTGGACGAGGCGCACGGGAAGGGTGTGATACACCGCGACATCAAACCGCAGAATATTATTGTGCAGACGGTCCCGGAGGGTTTGCAAGTCAAGGTGCTCGATTTCGGCTCCGCCGCGTCAATCGACGTTACCGCCAGCAGGCTGACGCGAAACGGGGCTATTATTGGGACGCCACATTACATGTCGCCTGAGCATTGTCTGGGTGAAGAGTTGGATGGACGCTCGGACATCTACAGCCTGGGCATCGTCCTGTTTGAAATGTTGACAGGCATCGTGCCCTTCGATTCGCCGACCACGACAGCCATCGTCGTTAAGCATGTCAATGACCCGCCGCCGCCGCCGCGCATGTTGAATCCGAACATCTCGCCCGCCGTCGAATCAGTCGCGCTGCGCGCGCTGGAAAAGCGGCGCGACGCGCGACCACAAACCGCGGGCGAAATGGCGAGGGAGTTGATCGCCTCCGCGGGTAACGCCGGTCCTGATTCGTTTCATCACTCAATGGTCGCGGAGCCGGAAAACTTTATGCCGGAGCCGGTAACAACGCCGATGTCGGGGGAAGAGGTCGCGCCTGAATCGAACAGCGCCGAGGCGATATCGGTCGATAACGCTCCCCCGTATGGCGAAGCGTTTGCAAAAACGGGATCGAGCGGAAGATCGGTATTATTGATTTTTTGCGCGTTGATCCTGCTGGCCGGCGGCGGACTCTGGTGGTCCCTGCATAACGGAGGGAATGATCAATCCGCGGAGACGGAAGACTCCGCCGGAAGCGGCCTGCGGGTCTCGACTGCCAACGGCCAACCGGCCACATCCAAGCGCAGCGCCACGATCGGCCCCTCGACGCCGCCAGCAACGGGGGAATCCCCGCTGGCGAGCGGCAACCTTTGGTTGCTAATTCCCAGCCAAACCAGCGGCGTCACGGATGCGGCGAATGTGTTGGGCGTGGCGGATCAGCGAACAGCGGTGATAAGGCCCGGCGGTCAAATTGCGCTGGAATATAGTGAGGGCAGGTTGTTTGGCGACGGACATGGCTCGGACCTGCGTGTTTACGGCCCGGAACGGCAGCGAGTTTCGTACATCGTTTTTGTCAGAAATAATTCGGCCGAAGATTGGAAGCGGATCGACCTGAATCGCAGAGGCTTCCCAGGGAGACAAGTCGGACACGACATTGGGCATCACGGCTTCAGGCAGGCGCGCCAGGTGATGATCAGGAACAATGGAAACGCCGAACTGAAAATTGACTCGGTTTTGGTCCTCTACGATGTAGTCCCCGGCGGCGCCGTCGTTCGCCATCGCCGCTGATCGAGAGAATTATGGTAATTGCTCACAGGCTTATTGAAACAGCGGCGGCTTTTGGAGTGCGGGCGTTCGGGATACCGCTGGCGAATTCAAAAATGAGGTCTTTTGGTGGGACACATTTAAATTGTCCCACTTATAGCGGTTTTTGGATGAACGAAGACTCCGCTCCCTCACGATCGCGGTACAGTACCGCGCGCGTAAGCAAGCGGCCTCTTCAATCAAGCGCAAACCGCTGTATTAGTCGGAAAAGAAGCGGGACAATTTAAATGTGTCCCACCTACAATTCGCAAGCGGTATCGTTCGGGACCGCTTTGGTAGTCAACTTTGATGCTGCGGCAATGATTCGATGTTGTCGCGCTTTATTGCGATCCTTCGCGAAATCGTTACCGCTCGCAGTACCGATCCAATCAATGCGCCGTGTCCGCCGTGGAGGCAACCCCATCCAGCTCCGCCAGGACTTGCGGCGAGAGCGTTAACTGTCCCGCGGCAAGGTTCTCGCGCAGATGGGCGACCGATGACGTACCAGGGATCAGCAGGATGTTGGGCGAGCGGCGCAGTAGCCACGCCAGCGCAACCTGCATGGGAGTGGCTCCGATCCGGCCCGCGACATCCGATAGGGTGGACGACTGCAGCGGCGTGAATCCGCCCAGCGGGAAGAACGGCACATACGCGATGCCCTGCCTGGCCAGGTCGTCTATCAGGTCGTCGTCATTGCGTTGGGCCAGATTGTAGTTGTTCTGCACGCACACGATGTCGGTTATCGCCTGCGCCTCGGACACCTGGGCGGCCGTGACATTGCTCAGACCGATGTGGCGGATCAGCCCCTTGCGCCGCAGGTCGGCCAGCGCCGTCACCTGCTCGGCGATGGACCCCTCCGCAGGTCCGTGGATCGCCCCCATCGCGCGGTAGTTGACGATGTCGAGCGTGTCCAGGCCTAGATTGCGCAGGTTGTCGTAGACTCCGTCGGTCAGTTCCTGTGGCGAGATGGCAGGCTGCCATGACTTGTCGGGCGGGCGGCGCGCCCCGAGTTTGGTGACGATCACCAATCCCGCTGGATACGGGCTCAGCGCCTGCCGGATGATCTGGTTGGTGACGTGCGGGCCATAGAAGTCGGACGTGTCGATATGGTTCACGCCGGCCGCTACCGCCTCGCGGAGGACAGCGATGGC
>DASUFM010000736.1:0-6549 GCA_036274535.1 Blastocatellia bacterium | reverse complement strand
ATGTGGCGCGTTTGATAAGTTACAAAACTTTTGAAGTAAATATGTAACGGACAGGGTGAGCCTACACGAAGATCGACAGCTTGTCGGTCTGTGATTGACTCTGTGAATGGCTGACTCAGTCTGAACCAGACACAGCTTCAGGCGGGTGGTAACAACCGATCGTTCGACTGATCGCCTCGTAGCATTTGCACACTACGTCTTCGAGCCCTTTTCGATTCAATATACTGACGTGACCGCGCGCATAATGAATCAGCCCTCTCCTTTGAAGCGCGCCCGCAGCCAGGCTGACACAACTGCGGGAAATTCCGAGCAACTGTCCGATAGTGTCATGAGTGAGAACCACTGAATCGGAACACACGCGATCTTGCGCCATCAGCAGCCAGCGCGCCAGGCGCTGCTCCGTCGCATGAAACCGGTTGCAGACAAACGTCAGCGCAATCTGCTCGCTCAAAGTATGCGTATACTCAAAGAGCAGCTTATAAAATGCGCTTTCCTGCTCGAGCATACTTTGCAAAGTCTTCGCGTCGATCTGCAACGCCTCGCCTGAAATCTGCACCTGGGCCGAGAACGCCATTCCGTTTCTTTTCGTGACGCCTGAGAGACCGACCGCGCCTTCTCGTCCGACCGCTGCGGCCTCGATGATTTCGCCGGCTTCAGTGGTAGTGAGCAGGGAGACAATCCCACTTGTGATGAACCAAGTGCGATCGGATATGGAGTCGATGTCGTAGAGCGTATCGCCAGCTTCCAGGCGAACCTTTTTGAGGCTCGGCGTCAAGAGCACACGAACGTCAGGTGGAAGGGCAACTAACACCCCGTTCTCGTTGGGAGTCGAATTTAATAACATATCGCTGTCCCAATTTACGTATTCTCCCGCCTCAACGGATTAGTGTGCCCCAGTGATTCTGTGCTCAATTCATATCGAAGTGAGAGAATGCGGAGTGGAACATCGCTGCGACCACATTCGACGAATAAAGCCAATAAAATTGATCCCCATTTTGAGTCGCAGACGCGCGGCCACATTGGCGCCAATGTGAAAAATTTCGTAATTGGAGGAACGGGCGCAAAAACGCCGCACTTGTGCGCCGCCAGCGATAACGGCGACGTGGCGAGCAGAACGGCGGCGCGTGTTAGCGGGAAAATAATCACCGCTCGGGTCGTGTTTCGATGAAACAGCCTGGCGCCTTCTCACTCTACAATCAATTTGCCTTTGATCATATCCATTCCACAGGCGAAGGTGAATTCGCCCTTGCGGGGCGTGAACTCGATCGTGACCGGCTCATTGAGCGGAAGCTTGCAGTTGATCTTGTACTCTTTGATCACAACCTCTTTCGCACAGGTCACGTCGGGTTATCGCACGAAGGTCACTTTGGCGGGCACGCCGGCTTTGAGTTTGAGATCGGCCGGCTCGAAGCCTTTATCGGTAACTTCGATATCTTGCCGGCCATCTACCGCTGGTTCGAAAAGGAATAGGTCAAAACCCCTGACAAGCCGAAGGCTGAAGCCCTGAAGGCGATTACGTAACTCGATGGAGAAAAACTGAATCAGCTATGATTCGGTGTCAACCGAACAACGTGTCCCCCAGCGCTCGCCAGCGCGGCCCGGATGGTATCCGCGGACGTGACCTCCAACTTACGCAAGATCAGTTCGGATGGTTGATCCGGAGAGTTCGGGTCGTCTGCCCAGATCTCGGCTGTGTATTTCCCGGGACCGAGGAAGTTCAGCGGAATAGTCAACTCTTTTTGGCTGCCGTCGGTCATGCTGCCGACATACCACTGCGTGCCGCGCCGCCTGGCGATGGTCAGATATTTGCCTACGACGCCGTTGAGAACTTTTGTTTCATCCCACGTGGTCGGAACCTGAGCGAGGAAGTCCAGACCGGGCTGGTTCCGGTATGCGGCCGGATAATCAGCCAACATCGGTAAGTGGTTCTCATAAATCACATAGCTGGCCAGGGTGCGCGCGCGGGTTCCCATCACGACCGGAGCGATATTGCGAGGCTTATAATTGCCCGGCCGGATGTGGCGAAACGAGCCCTGATGAAAATCCAGCGGGCCGGCCAGCATGCGCGTGAATGGAACCGTCAGTTCATATTCCGGCGTAACGCCCTGCTCATCCCACTTGTTGTATTCAAGATTGAGCACGCCTTCGATTGTCAGTAGATTCGGATAAGTGCGGCCCAGCCCGGTCGGTTTGTAGGCTCCATGCAAAGTCACCGTCAGATGGTGTCGCGCCGCCAATCGGATCAGATCGTGATAGAAGTTGACCATGTGTTGATCGTCGCGATCCATGAAATCAACCATGACCCCTTCGATCCCCCATCGCTCGTAAATCGGGAAAGCCGTTTTCATGTGCGCCTGGGCCGCCTGCCAATGCATCCACAGTCGCAGTCGCACGCCTTTACGCCGGGCGTAATCGCGCACTTCGTCGAGGTCAATCGAGGACAGGCTTTTGGTGATGTCCGCCCCCTGATATGGGACGATTGGACCACCGTACCAGGCCACGTCCTCGAATCCGTCCAGCGAGTGATATTCAATCCCCGCCTCGGCGCAGAAATCGAGATAATGCTTCATCGTCTCGGTGTTCAGGCCGCCGTTGAAACCCGCTTCCCCGACCGCATAGCCGTTCCACCACGGGAATGTCGTTTTGCCCGGCTTGATCCACGAAGTGTCCGCGATGGCGCAAGGCTCGTTCAGATTCATAATCAGGTTCGATTCGATCAGGCGTCCCGGGTCGTCAGCAATCATCAGAACACGCCATGGCGAGGCGTGCGGCAATCTCGCCTTCACTTTCACTTGTGGGTTCTCGGGCCAGGGAGAAAGTCGGCTGGTGAGGACTCCAGGCCACCCGGCGACGCCTGCCAGATACATCCCCGCATAGTCGGTCAGATTCGCTTCGGTGATCGCGACCCAGGCAATGCCTGGAAACTCCAACAACAGCGGCAATCCGAGCAAGGCTTCCGGCGAAACTTGGTGGAGAGGTATAAGTCGGTATTTTGCCTCGTATGATGTCGTGTAGTTCGCCAGCGGCAGAGTGTAGGCCTGGGGTTGGCCAACGAAGGCAAACGTCGAGCGCTCGTCCGTGATGACCAGTTCCGGCAAGGCCGGTTGCGCCGGGAAGCGGTACCGAAACGCGGCCCCGTCGTCGTAGGCTCGAAAAACCAAATCCACCTGGCGGCGCGGCGCGCCCCGTTCCTCCAGCGTGATGACCGCCTCGCGGTAATGGTCGCGGGCCTTGCTCGTTTTCCCCGGAAAAACCGCGTAGGTCTTATCACCCTGACTGCGGGTGACTTTGACGACCTTGAAGTTTTCATCGAGCGATCCGCCGATCGCGAGGTCTATTCCCAGGCTCGCCTGACGAACGAGTTCCCGCCCACGGTAAGAGACGCTGTAGGAGGGGACAGCTTTTTTGCCTGCGTTCTCGTATAAACCGAACACGATCCGAATATTTTGATTTGGCGACTCGATGACGAAGTTATCAGAGTTCGGATCGTCTGCCGCGCTGATGTGGGATGCCAGGCGCCACACCACAGCCGCCAGAACGATGAAGAATATAAAAGCTAAACGGCGTGTGATAACGTTCATCCGATTACCCTGCCTTCTGATTTCGCGGTGACGGCGTCGCTAAGGCTTACGGAAAAGCCCTGGAGAGTCCTCCGCTTTCAACGCTATTACCATGAGCAGGGAGAGTTAAAATCAGCATGTACAAATAAGCAAGAAGAGGCCGATGATTAGTGAAGCGTCTCTTTTCCGCCGGCGCGGGCAGCGCCGCCGCCTTCCGCTTCGACAAAGACGAACGGTGTGGTGATTAATCCTCTCATTTGCTGCCACTGTTCTCCGTCGAACTCATCCAGGCCGAAATCGACCGGCCGCCCGTTTCCGCGTAACCGAAATGTGCCGGCGAGCCGATCCCAGAAGGAAAAGACGCTGGAATAATTACTGTCGGTCTCTATCCTCAGCCGCGAATGATGAATGCGATGGATGGTTGGAGTGACGATGATCGAACGCAAGAGCGCGTCCAGACTTTTGGGACAACGGACATTGCTGTGGTGAAACATGATAACCGGCAGGAGCAGCATCTCATAAACCAACAGTTGATGAATTGTAATTCCCAGCAGCGGGATCACGGCCAGCCGCAGCGCCGATGAAATCAGAATTTCTCCGGTGTGAAACCGAACCGCGGTCGTGGCGTCCATCTCAGGGTCGCTGTGATGAACACGGTGAAAGCGCCAGAGGAAGTTGAATTGGTGATTGGCACGGTGCCACACATACATCCAGGCGTCGAAGAGAAGTATGGCCGCGATGACGCCGATCACCGGCGACAGGCTCAACAAATTCAACAATCCGAATCGGCTCTCTTCAACCCACGCTGCGACTTGCGTAATGAACGGCGCAGCCAATACCGCAAGCGCCGCCGCATTGAGCAATCCCAGCGCCAGATTACGGGCCGCATGGCGTAGCCGCCGATGACGGTCAGCCACAGCGGGGAGCCAGCCCTCCAGCGCAGACAACAGGATCAGGATGCAGGCGGCCGCCACTGTCGGAAGATAATCTTTAGCATTCATCGGGAGGCTTCTCCACACGCCCCTTCCAGGCTTTGATACCGCCCGCGAGGTTGAAAACCCGTTTAAAGCCTCTGCTCATCATCAAGCGACCAGCCTGGTCGCTCTTGAATCCGCGGTCTCAGTAAAAGACCGTAGACGTGGCAGGGTCGAATCCACTTGCTTTGCCATCCAGTTCGCTCAGAGGAATGTTGATCGCTCCCGGCAGATGGCCTTCGCTGAACTGCCGTGCGCTGCGGACGTCTACTATCACCGGCGGATTTCCTTCCTCGACCGCCGCGCAGAGTTCTTCCGGCGTCATCACAGGCAATGATTCTCTTTTTTTCCAGAACATTCCCTGAATCTAGGCCTGGAGTATGTATAATTCAAATACTGTTTTTCTGAAGGGAGGCATAAGATTCAGATTATGCTTGACGCTTATAATCTCTATCCGCTTCACATTTTTCGGCTGGTCGCCCGCGGCGGCAGCGTGACCCGCGCCGCGCAAGAGCTATTCATCAGCCAGCCGGCCGTCTCCGCGCACCTTAAAGCGCTGGAAACGGCCATCGGTGAGCCGCTCTTTGAGCGCACGCCGCGCGGCATGCAACTGACGCCAGCGGGGACAATCCTGCTGGAACAGGCCAACCGTCTTTTCGCTTTGTATGAAGAGATTCCGGCTACGGTCGACGCCGTGCGCGGCCGAGTACGCGGTGAAGTGATTGTCGCGGCTTCGAGCACGCCGGGCGCGTATCTCGTTCCGGCGTTGCTGCGGCAGTTCCAGGAACGCTACCCTGAAGTCCGCCCCGTGCTGCGAGTCGGCGACAGCGCCGAGGTATTGGAATGGCTGCTGGATTATCAGGCGCCGCTGGGCGTGATTGGGGAAATGAGTATCGCGGAGAGCTTGCATAGCGTAGAGATCGGCTCTGACCGGCTACAACTGGTCGCTGTAGCAGGCGACGCGCTCTGCCGCGTCAAACAGGTGAAGCCTGAACATCTGCGCGGGCGCACTCTGTTTCTCAGGGAGCAGGGATCGAGCACGCGCGCCGGGGCGGAGAGTTTGCTAGGCGAGCGCCTGAAAGAGTTCGAGCGCATAGTGGAGGTCCCCAGCGCCGAAGCGATCAAACAGGCGGTGGCTGTGGGGCTGGGCGTCGCCGTGCTTTCGTCGTGGGCGACCAGGCTGGAAGAGACGGCCGGACTGCTTCAGCCTGTCCGCGATCCACTGCTGCGGCAATCACGCAGGTTCTTCTTGGTGAAGCGGAAAGACCGTGAGCTGATCGGAGCCGCCGCCGCGATCTGGGATTGCCTGATCACTTGCAAATCAAATACGGTTTCAAGAAAGCGGAGAGCTGGCGCCGTCAAGTCGAAATAAATGATCGTCGGGTTATATGGGCGTCAAATTCAACTTGAAGGAACCTGGCAATCTTCATTCACCTATCTTTGTCCATTTCGGCTTCACGCGCTTTGGCGCCCGCGAGTGACGGGACATTCATTATGCTTCGCAATTCATCCGTCACTCCTGAATCAGTTTTGTACAGTTTGTAATGTTTGACGGGCGCATTTTCGTCTTCCACATGGTACGGCGTGCCAAAACGTTGGGGACGACCGATGCTCTTCAAAAATCGGTCGTCGCTTGCGGCTGCCAGCCCCCTTGCATCCAGCGCTCCGGCATTTGGTTTCCCCTTGCTAAGCGCCACGACGCATAGTTCGTGCGCTAACAGATAATCTTCCGGCGCCAGGGAATGTTGCAGAATCAATGCGGCGCGAAAATAATCATTACCTGTTTGTAGCTTATTCTGTACACACAAAATTCCTGATACGCTCGAGAATTTTTGCAACAGAACCAGCTGCGGGAGATGCCGTCTCACGTTTTCGAAGTGAACAAGTAAAAACTGCGCGCTATAGCTGATCTTTGAAATTATTGAATGGTAAGCGGCAAGTATAATTTTAGATGATCAAACGAACCCTCTTAGTAGAATTCGATTTGTTCTACAATGGAGATTGCCGGATGCGCT
>DASUFM010000735.1:0-3622 GCA_036274535.1 Blastocatellia bacterium | reverse complement strand
GCAACGAGTCGATCAAACAAAACAGGAAAAGCAGCGCCTGAAACTAAGGTTCCGCAAGACAATCTTCAAATCATCTCTAATATCCGTTCTCTTGGTCTGCTCTTCTGACCTACGGCTCAGAAGAGCAGGGCTTTTTTTTCTAAAGATTGGATGGGTTATAATCATAACGAGAGTGGGCAGTGGGCAGTTCGCGAACCTGGCCACAGTTTAAACGAACTGCCCACTACCCACTATTTTCTGAGAAATTTCCGGGCAAGCCATGCGAATCATTATCAGCACAACTCTCCTTGCGATTTTTATCCATGTTTCGGTCTTCGCGCAAAATCAGGCGCTGAAATCGCCTAGCGAGATTGCGCGCGAGCAATCGAAGGCCGTCGTGATCATAGAGGCGCTGGACGAGCGCGGCAGCGTGACGGGGCAGGGCAGCGGCTTCATCGTCACGCCGCAGGGGGCCGTAGTCACTAACCTTCACGTTGTGCAGGGCGCCGCCAGCCTGCGGGTCAAACTGCCCGGCGGAGACGCGTACAAAACCTCCGACCTGGTCGACGTGGACGACGTCAAAGACATCGCCATCGTCAAGATCAAAGGCTTCAAGCTGCCGGTGGTCACGCTCGGGGATTCAGACAAGGCCGAAACCGGGGAGGCTGTAGTCGCCATCAGCAGTCCGGAAGGATTGGTCAATTCGATTTCGACCGGAGTGATCAGCGGAGTCCGGCGTTTTGACACTCACCGTGTCTTTCAGATCAGCGCGCCGATCAGCCAGGGGAGCAGCGGCGGCGCGCTCTTCAACTCCGGCGGCGAAGTCATCGGCGTCATCACTTACCTTTTAAAAAGCGGCCAGAACATCAATTTCGCGGTGCCGATCAATTACGCGAGAGGAATGATCGGCGATCAGCCATCGAAGACCCTCGCGGACCTGCGGCCGTTGAAGAAATCGAATGCGGGCTCGGAGCCCGGCGCCAGCCTCACCGAATCGGTCGAGAGCGGCGAACGGCTTGACGGGCAATTGAGCGGCGCGATGCGCGGCAAGCTGGGGCGCACGCGGATGGAGCCGATGTTCGCGCGGCCCGACGAGGCGCTGAAACTCTTCTTTCGCCTGGTCGAAGGCGTCAACCTCATCAACGCGGCTGAAGTTGCCCAGTTGACGAGATCGGCGGCGGTGATCAAAAGCAAAGAGACCGACGACGCGGAAGAGTACAAAATAGACTACCTGACTTCCTACAGCGGTTTGGCGATGACCTTCAGCAGACCCGAACATCTGCTGACTGGCGTCGAGTTGCTGGTCAACTGGTCTGTTGTCGATCTGGAAAACACCTTCGGCGATAAGTACAAGAAACGCACGGTAGGGAAGGAGAAGGTTCTCGATTACGGCAAACTGGAAACCGGAAATAAAATGGTCGCGACGCTGGACGGGAACGGAAATGTGCGGTCGGTGAAATTCGTGAAGGCAAAATGAGCGCCTTGAGTCCTGATACCGCCGGTAGTATTAGTCCTCAAGGCGCTCCATATGAACCATTTACTGACCTTGGCGCCTCAGAGTGATCGGCAAGCCCGATCTGTTAACGAACGCCGACTTCAAGTGGTCGCGATAGGCCTGTCGTAATTGAGGCATGTCGGCCTCATTCGCGGCGACGACCTGCAGGCTCATGCTGCCCATCTCATCGTTCGACCCTTCGCCCCAATGGACGCGCTTCGGCGGGCTTGAGGGATTTCTTGGGTTGTCGGCGGAATTGTCATAAGTGATTTTTACGTCCAGGCGCGTGCCTTTCGGCAAAAAGACGAATTCCTTGAATTGATATTGGTCCTGCCATGAGAAATCCCAATCGCTGATCAATAACAATCTCCTGGTCTGGCCTCCTGGCAGTTGCGCGGTAAGCTTCATCTGTTTGCCGAGATAATGGGCGTGCGCGCTCACGCCAAAAGCCTTCACATCCACCGGCAGCGTAAATGAGTCTTCGATGGAGTATTCTTTCGCGCCCGCCGGAATGTCGATTCCCTTGAAGACACCGAACAACGGCGGTAATTGAATGCCCGTGAATTCCAGGGTCGGAGCCTGATCGGCGAAGTAAATGCCGACCATGGAAGCCTCCTTCTCAGGTTTGCCGGAAGGGTGGAAGTGAGTCGAAAGGATCAGGTCCGAGCCTTTAGGCAGATATCGGGCCAGTCCCTCGGGCAGAGGGCTCGCCTGCGCGCCGACGGCCCATCCCCCCAGGCCGCCGACAGGCGACTTACCGGCGCGGGCGCGCCATAAATTCCCGAGATTTATCGCGCCTCGGGGAATTCCGCCCATTCCTCCGCTGTAACCTGGCAGCGGATCCTCTTCATCCTGTTTGCGGGCGCTGCCAGTGGCGTCGTAAAAGAAAAGGCTGTGATGGACGATGGAGCGGGCGCCGGGCCGAAAATCGATCGCCTTGACCCATTTGTCTTCAGTGAGATTGAGCGGCAGCGCGAAATTGCGATATATGTCCGGCCCGTCCGCCGGCACGGAGAATGCCTCGCTCATTTTAACAATCAGATCGGGCTTGCCCAGAGTCCAGCCGTCGTTGAACGCGGGCAGCGACGGCATATCTTCCGGCGCTCCTTCCGGCGCGCCTGCTTCGACCCATTTTCTGATCATCTCGATCTGATCGCCGGTCAATCGCCGCGCGCCCTTGAATTCATAATCTCCCTGATCAGCCTTCCAGGGAGGCATAATCCGCTTCTCTGTAATATACGCGATCTGCCTGGCGCGCTTCCTGACGTCCTGATAACTGAGCAGCGAAAACGGCCCGCCCGCGCCCGGCCTGTGACATGAAGCGCAGTTGCCGAAGATGATCGGCGCAATGTTTTTGCTGAATGTCAGAGAGCCCGGCGCGCCCGTCGCCCCCGGCGCGCCCGTCGCCCCCGCTCCGGATTGACCATTCGGCCAACCGAGCAGGAAACCGGCGCCGAGCAGTATGGTGATCGCCAGAAACGATTTTCCGTTCATAAATTGATCTCCCTTGTTTCTCCTGTTGATCATTGCGCCTGCCGAGGCGGCAACGCGCATCCGACGGGTTTCGTAAACTTCTCCGGGACAGGCTTCCCGTCCAACACCGCCTCCAGCGAAAGCCGCAAATCGGGCTTGACGCCTGCGCCGCGATATTTTCCGAAATCCATATAGCGATTGTCTATGCGTCCGCGGTAAAGCAACTCTCCCGAGGGCGACAGAATCGCCGCCGTTGGAGTCAGTATAACTCCAATTTTGCCGGCCAGCGTCTGGGCCGGATCGAGCAACACCGGAAAGTCGAAGCCGTAATCCCGCGCGTGCCGGAGCGCCGTCGCCGGGCTTACATCCGGGTCGGAATGCACGCCATAAAAGACGACGCCGCGCGCCGAGTAATCGGCTACCAGGCGATTGATCTCCGGGGCATAGCGGTTGGAGATGGGGCATTCGGCGCCGACGAAGAAGAACGCCACCGCTCGCGCGTCTTTCCATTCCCGCGCCGTGTGTTTTTGTCCCTTGGCGTCGAGCAGTTCGAAATCCCAGTCAGTCTGTTTTGCCGGATTCACGACAGGGTTCCGGGCGGCGCTCAACTGATGAGCCAGAGAGAGAAAGAGAATGATGAGCGCCGGCAGCGCATTTTTTTTCATGGCCGCTATT
>DASUFM010000734.1:0-8215 GCA_036274535.1 Blastocatellia bacterium | reverse complement strand
GGCGGCGGGTATGGCGGCGCCGGTTGATTTTTACGCTTCTCAAACAAAGCGACGCCGAGCAAGCCGCCCAGCACAGTAAATCCGAGAATGAAAACAGAATTGATAAAGGATGAGACGAAAGAGAACAGGATCTTTAAAGTGAAATTATCACGTACTCGCTCGAGCAGCTCTTGCGCTTCCGGCGTGCTGAAAATGGCGGGTATATTCTGTAATGATCGATCCATCTGCCAGAGCATCAGCGGCGTTGTAATCAACAACACGATTGCGCCGGCGATCAATCCGGAGAACAAACCGACCATGGCTCCGTCCCTGGCCGTAACTATTCGAGGCGACCGGTCGATCAGGAGTTTGGCGGCGACGGCGCCGCCGACCCAGGCCCACAGGCAAAAGCAGACGTTTAAGGTATTGATAAAAGGCATTACTGAGAGCAACCCAGAAATCAACCCGCCAATCAGCGCCGGCTTCTTCCATTCCAGATCATCCATAGAATCGTCCTTCGTAAATTCCCTTCTACAATGTTTCAGCCATTCGCCTTCGGTTTTGCAAAGGCCGTGAGATGGTCATTCAACACCGAGACCAGTCCCGGGGTTATGTAAAAAGCGGCGACCGCCCCGAATAACATTCCCGTCAGCGCCCGCGAAAGAAAGGTGTTCGCGAACAGCCCCAAAATCCCGGCCGTGAAATCGACCACTGTCGGCGCGGCGGCGGCGATCAATATCCATCGTGGCGGGAATCCGTCTTCCCGCAAATCGCGCGCAAATGGGTATAGCGACAAACCGATGATGAATCCGGCGTAAATGCAGGCGCAGCGCGAGCAAACGCCCATCGGATGTCCGTGAAAGTAAAACGACCGCTCCGGCCTCTGATGGCATACGACCGAAAACCCCTGATATATGACCGCCGAAGCCAGGGAATGCCGCTCCGCCATCAACCACGGCGCGGCCAGGATCAACCCGACCCACAAAATGGACAGCGCCATCAGAGCCGCGTAAATGATCGTCGCATTGTGTCCCAAAGTGGTCTTCATTACTTGATCGCGCCGACTGAGTCGAGCCGGAATCATGGCCGGATGTGCGCCTTGCGTAAAAGCGCCAGGGGCGATGTGATGGGGCAAAAAAGAGCGCCTGTTTTATCACAAACGCGGAAAGAATAACACAAATGATATAAAACAGGCTCTCTTCGGGCTACCACCTGTCGAACCTCACGAACGCGTCCGGCCCGCCTTCCACATGCACTGTATCGACGAAACGCACATGCATCGTTTCCGTCGTCATGACCAGCGACTGTGTCCTTTTGCCGGTTCCGAAAAACCTGACGCCGTGAAGGATCGCGCCGTCGGTCACGCCGCAGGCGGCGAAAATAATCTGGTCGCCTGGGGCCAGATCGTTGGTGTGATAGACGCGCGCCGGATCGCTGATTCCCATCTTCCGCATCCTTTCGACCAAGCCGTCGGGAATTTTCGCGCTATCTTCGGGCTGCTCCAATTGCTCTTTCAAAACGAAGCGGGCCTGCATTTCGCCGTTCAGACATTTCATGGCGGCGGCGGTGATCACGCCTTCGGGGCCGCCGCCGATGCCCATCAGCGCATGGACGCCAGATCCGGCGACGGCGGCCGAAATTCCCGCCGACAGATCGCCGTCCGTGATCAGGCGTATGCGGGCGCCTGCGTCGCGTATGTCCTGAATCAGTTTGCCATGGCGGGGGCGATCCAGAACCACGATCGTCAAATCCTCGACTTTTCGCCGCAAACGGCTGGCGATGGCGTTGAGATTTTCCTTGGCCGGCGCGTCAATATCCACGGCGCCTCTGACTGAAGGGCCGACGACGATCTTTTCCATGTAAGTGTCGGGGGCATGTAGCAGACCGCCGCGTTCAGCCGCGGCCAGCACGGCGATCGCGTTTGCCGCTCCGGTCGCGCACAGGTTCGTGCCTTCGAGCGGGTCGACGGCGATATCGACCTGGGGATAGCCGTTGGGGTTGCCGTTTTTCGCGCCCATCCCCACGCGCTCGCCTATGTAAAGCATCGGGGCTTCGTCGCGCTCGCCCTCGCCGATGACGACCGTGCCGTCCATCGGAATCGTATCCATGACCTGGCGCATCTGCTCCACCGCGACGTGATCGGAATATTTACGATCCCCCCTCCCCATGGTGCGCGCGGCCTCTATCGCCGCGGCCTCGACGACGCGCAAAAAATCGAAGAGCAGATCGTGTTCCATTGGACGTGATGTGTTCATGGCTAAAACTCCTACAGGACCTATAAGTCCTATTCTACTTTTTCTGACAAATGTGGATCAAAACATCCACGGCATCGAGCTTCGTAAGCGTCGGCGGCGCCGACCACTACGCGCTCGCGGCTCTCTATCAATCGCTGCGTATAAGTGGCGGGGCTTCCACAGCGAACGCAGATTGCGCGCGTCTTGGTGATATCTTCCGCGACGGCTAACAGAAGAGGCATCGGCTCGAACGGGCGACCTAGATAATCCATATCCAGGCCGGCGACGATCACGCGCTTGCCCTGATCCGCCAGGATGTTGGCGACTCTGACCAATTCATGGTCGAAGAACTGCCCCTCATCAATGCCCACCACATTAGTGTCAATTTCGACCGCCGCCAGAATCTCGTTGGCCGATTTGACCAGTTGCGAAGCGATCTTCATTTCGGAATGTGAAATGATGTGTTGGCCCGAATAACGCAGATCTATCGCAGGCTTGAATATCTGCACCTTCTGACGCGCGATTTGCGCCCTGCGCAAACGACGGATCAGTTCCTCGCTCTTGCCGCTGAACATCGAGCCGGTGATGATCTCGATCCAGCCTGAGTCGCTAGATTGACGTTCCAATTCTTCTGTTCCTTTCCGCATTTCGTTCCCGCATACCATTCTTCCCACTGGCTTGCCGCCAACTTCTACACCAAAATGTATGAGCGCGCAAGAATTGGTTTCTTCAATTCTTCATTGCGTTTTGGCGCTCGAGGTTGAACAATCAGCGCCGGAGGAAAGATAAGAACAGTGGCCGCCTCGATCATCAACATCGCCGAATTATTGAATGACGCGCGAATTTCGCGGGCCTTCGATTTCATCGACTCTTCGCAGTCGCGCTTTACCGCCGAGCTGATACGCATCTGCGAAATTCCGGCCCCGCCCTTCAAGGAAGAAAAGCGCGCGCGTTACATCGCCGCGCGTTTCGCCGAGCTGGGTCTGACTGAAACGCATATCGACAGCGCGGGCAATGTAATAGGTTTTTATCGGGGCGAGAGCGAGGATCCGACGCTGGCGCTTTCGGCGCATCTGGACACGGTCTTTCCTGAAGGGACGGATGTGGGAGTTCGGCGCATCGGTTCGCGGCTGCTCGCGCCGGGCATAGCCGATGACGCGGCCGGCCTGGCGGCGCTCGTCGCTCTGATTCAGGCTCTCAATTCGGCCGAGATCAGGTTGCGCGGCTCGATAGCCTTCGTGGCGACCGTCGGCGAAGAAGGCGAAGGCGACTTGCGAGGCGCGCGCCATCTGTTCAGCGAAGGGCGCCTGGCGGGACGCGTCTCGTCCTTCGTTTCATTCGACGGGACCACGATCGAGTTCATAACCCATCAGGCTTTGGGCTCGCGCCGCTACCGCATAACTTTCAAAGGGCCGGGCGGGCATAGCTGGGGAGATTTCGGCGTGGTCAACCCGGTTCACGCCATGGGCCGCGTGGTCGCCAGGCTGGCCGATTATCGCGCGCCACAGGAGCCTCGCACGACCTACAACATCGGGCGCGTTGATGGCGGAGAATCGGTCAACGTCATTCCGGAATCCGCGTCGATGGACGTTGACCTGCGCTCGGTATCGGAACTCGAGTTGTCGCGCCTGGAAGAATTTTTGCTCGCCGCGGTCGACCGCGCGACGCTCGATGAAAACGCCGCGCGCGGAAGCGCCGGCAATAAGCTTCAGACCGAGTTGGCGATGATCGGCAACCGGCCTTCTGGCGAAACGCCCCGCGATAATCCGCTGGTCCGCACGGCCGTCGAAGCCTCTCGCGCCATGGGGGTCAAACCGATCCTCAACCGGGCTTCGACCGATTCGAACATTCCGATCAGTCTGGGGATCCCGGCCATCACAATCGGCGCGGGCGGCGTCTCCGGCGATTCCCACCGGCTGAGCGAATGGTACGACCCGATCGGACGGGAGACCGGTTATAAGCGGGCCCTTTTGCTGGCGGTCGGAATGTGCGGCGTCGCTTAACGCAGAATTCCTCTGCCCGTCAGTTCGTCGCGCAATTGCTCCGGCGAATGAAAATGTATCGCGTCGAATCCGAATTCTCTCGCCGCCGCCACATTCACCTGGGAATCATCAATAAAGATGACCTCCCCGGCGCGCCGTCCGGTCTTATCCAAAAGGAACTCGAAGACCTCGCGAGACGGCTTGGCCAGACCGACCTCGCCCGAAATCACGGTGAAATCGAACCAGCCGAGAAATTCGAAGCGTTTGAGCGCGTGCGGAAACGTCTCCGCCGACCAGTTGCTGAGCGCGTAAATCTCGCGCCCGCCTCTCTTCAATTCGGCCAGAATCTCGACCGTCTGTTCGATCGCGCCCGCGACCATTTCAGGCCACCGGTCGAAGAAGGCGCGTATCAATTCGGCCTGGTCGGGATGACGCGAGATCAACTCCTCGGTCCCCTCCGCGAAGGTCCTCCCCGCGTCCTGCCTGGCGTTCCATTCCGATGTGCAGATTTCCGAGAGAAATCGCTCCATCGCTTCCTCATCGCCGTTGAATATCTTTCGATAAAGATGGCGCGGATTCCAATCGATCAACACTCCGCCCAGGTCGAAGGCGAGCGCTTGTTTTGAATTCATTGTTCCTTTCTCCCGCTCAATTATCTTCTATTGCCGTCTGGCGCGCATACGCGATATCCTGCCCGCGATTTTGAATAAACAATGCGCGGCGTTTTTTTTTCAAGGAAGGAGTAAAGATGTCGGACGAGTATACCGATTACGAACTGGATTTCTTTGAGGCGGTCGATCGAAACACGAATGCCGAACAATCGATCTTCGACGCGTTGAGGTCAATTCACGACGACCAGTATTACACGGTCTTTGAGGTCGAAGCCCAACACACATGCGGCTGGGCGCGCGTGCAGGTCTTCCCCGAGCGCTCAGGCACGCTCTACCGCTGCCTGAATTGCGGCGTGGCGGGAATTATTGGAGGCTGAGATTGAAGGGGTGAAGGGGTGAAGAACGTATCCGATTGCGCCCCTTCCCCCCTTCACCTTTTCACCCTTTCGCCACTTCACTCCCCAGTTTCACGGCCTTGTAGCCGCCTGCCGCTTTGTCCTTGAACCACCACAAAGCGAAGACGAGGAATGGAACGACCGCCAGCATCGCGACATATTTAAAGGCGGCGGCGTCAGCCGCCGCGCTTGCCGCCGCTTTAGTGGCCTCATCAGCGGTTTCTCTCCAACCATTGGCCTGCCTCAGACTATCGCGAATTCCGCCCATCTTGAAGATCACCATCCCCAGCATGAATTGGCCGGCGAATCCCATCAAGCCCATGGTGAACGCGCCGCCCTGTGGGAACCTCTCCGATGTGATACCGAGCATGGTCGGCCACATGAAACAGACGCCGACATAAAAAACCGTCGCCGCCACGTAAGCGAACACTTGATTCGTCGCGCTGGCCAGCAGAAACAGGCCCAGGGCGGCCAGTGTCACCGACGCCCACATCATTCCTATCGGAGAAATTTTGTGCGCGATCGGTCCGGCGAAATATCGCAGGACGAACATCAGCGCGCTGCCATAAACCAGGATCAGAATTCCGTTCATCCCGGCGGTGTTCTTCAGCACAGATTCCAGCATCTGCCCCGGCGCCAGTTCGATCGAGGCCGTGATCGTCATGCATCCGATCAGGAGGAGGAAGGCGGGATTGAGCGCCGTCTTTAACATCTCGCCGGTCGAGACGCCGGAAGCCTTGCGCTCTGTGAGCGGGAATCGCTGCCCGAAAATCAGCGCGCCATAAACGACGGTAGGGATCAGAATAATCCCCAGCTGTATTTGCCAGTTTAAATGCGCCTTTGACATGACATATCCCAGCAACCCACCGATGATCAGGCCGCCCGGCCACCATGAATGAAGCACGTTGAGTTTGTGCGTCTTCTCTTCAGGATACATCGTGGCGATCAGCGGATTGATGACCGCTTCGACCAATCCGTTCCCGAATCCGGCCAGCAACATGGTCAACTGCATCATCGTGTAACTTGGCGCGAAGATGAAACCGATGACCCCGACGATGTGCAGCCCAAAAGCCAGGTAAAGCAGATTGCGCATCCCCAGCGCGTCGAGCATCGGCGATGTAACCAGGATTGAAGCCGCAAAGCCGAAGAAAGCCATTGTCGAGATCCAGCCGTAACCTGCCTTTTCGGCGCCTTGGGCGAAAAACCCTTTGACGGCCGGATCAGCTAGCACCAGGTCTTCGACATTTCCGCGCAACGCGAAGATCATGGCGGTGACGACTAGAGATAGACAACTAGCAATGAAAAGCCTGCGTTGATTCATGGACTCTTTCCTCTTTTCTTCCGGCGGCGTGGCCGTTTCAAATTTTCACTTCGTGTTTGGCGGAGATCCCGCCTGACGTGTTAAAAGCGGCCCGATTATGGCCGCAAGAGAGCCAAAAGGCTAGAGCGGATCGCGATCCCGCGGAATCCGCCCCATCTCGCTTTCTTCCTCAATTCGTGCCAGAATTTACCCGCGTTTAGGATAATTATGAATAGAACTCATAAGTCCTATAAATCATATAGGTCATATTCGAAGAATTACTAACATTGTGGAACAATTCTATTAGGAAGGCGTGAGAACGACGGAGGATCGCTTCGTTCGCTCTGATTTCCGTTAATTGTTACGGCGCGCCGCTCCCTGCAAGGCATTTCGCCTCACCACTGATAATGAGGCGCGGATTAAAACTGAAATTAATGGCCGATCTTCCGCCCGAAGATCGTGGGTCGCCCCGCAATCTCGAGCGACTTAAATCAGGCAATTCACCTATTATGATGACACTGACTTTGAGCGCCGGTTTGCCGGAGCGATTGCCAGAGATCGCCAAAGCCGACACGGAGCGCCCCCCAGAGCGTCCTCCGGAAAATCTGGCGGAAAATCTGGCGGAAAGTCTGGCGGAAAGTCTGGCGGACGCCGTGGCGCCAGGGCAATCGGATCAAGGGCCGCCCGGTCTGACTGACGATATGTCGGTCAGAGATATGGATGACCATCAGTTGCTGGCCGCGACCGGAGCCGGCGTCGAAGAGGCTTTTCTGGAGATCACCCGCCGCTATCGCAATCAGATCACCAACTATGTTTACCGCATGCTTGATGATTATGATCGCGCGGTGGATTTAACCCAGGAGACTTTCGTTCGGGTTTGGGTGAACGCCGGCCGTTATCAGGCGACGTACAGCTTTTCAACATACATTTATAAAATCGCGCACAACCTCGCGATCAGCGAGTTGAGGCAGCGCAAACGACGCAGAACAATTCAACTCCCGACTTTCTTCTCGGACAAAGACAACGAGGAAATGGAAGTCGAATTCGAGGATCGGAAACAGATCCTCGCCGAAGACATGATGATCGGCGACGAGCAGCGGCGGGCCGTTAGCAGGGCCATCGCGAGTCTGCCGGAGAAATACAGGGCGGCGCTGGTGCTCTGCGACATTGAAGAGAGAAGCTACGATGAAATTTCCGAAGTTCTCGGATTGCCGGTAGGCACCGTTAAATCGCGCATCAACAGAGCGCGAAACCTGTTAAAAGAGAAGTTGCGAGATTACCTGTGACTATGAACTGCAAACAGATCAGAGAAGAGATCGATACCGCCCCCCGCTATGATCTGCGCGGCGCAATCAGGTCTCACCTGAACGGTTGCCCTGATTGCCGTCGTTATTCCGACGAAACCGCGTCGCTCCTGGGGTTGCTGGGCGCGCAGCCGCGCGTCGAGGCCCCGGCGGATTTCGAATTCCGGTTGCGCGCGCGTATGGCAAGAGCGCAGGCCGCAACCGAAAGCGATCGACAAACTTTCCTGCGAAAAATCCTCTCGGGAAAATGGCCGGCGTCATTTTCCTGGGGGCAGTTGGCCGCCGCCGCGGCGACTCTCGCGCTGGCCCTTACGTTCTCAACCTTCAACGTCAAGCGCGATGATCAAGCGGTGGGATCAATTACCGCGGGCGACTCCGGGGGGCCTGTCAAAGCGGTCGCTCCGCAACCA
>DASUFM010000733.1:0-2672 GCA_036274535.1 Blastocatellia bacterium | reverse complement strand
CAGAGTGACCGTCATAATCCTTTTCGCCCGATCCACGGATTCAATTTTGAACTGCGCCAGATCGCCGCGTTTGAAAATCTTCGAGGGCGGTTTCTCCAAAATTCCCGTGTTCTCGCCAGTGATGAAAGCCGAATATGACCCGAAGGATACCTGGGCGCCGCGCTCGTTCACATCCTTGATCATGCCAGTCAGGATGTCTCCGGTCTCCGGCACGGCGATCCATGAAGGGTCACGATAATCATCGACCGAGGCGCCCTCTTTTTCGACCACGTTGTCGAATTTGACTCTCCAACCGTGGCGGCGCTCGTACATGCGGGCGCCTTTGCGGACCGCGTCCACGGCCCACTTCTGAGCCTGCGCGTCGATCGTCGTGTAAACGCTCAGCCCCGCCTTGTAGATGTCCAAAGCGTCAGCCTCGGGGGTTTCGGTCATGATGCGCTGCAGTTCCTGGCGCACCTCTTCGACGAAATAGGCGTAAATCGAGCGGTCGTTCTTGCCGCGCTGATCGTCCACCTGCAGGCCCAGCGGCTTGGCTTTGGCCGTCTCCGCTTCCTGCTCCGAGATGAATCCGGCGTCGGCCATTGATTGCAACACCAGATTGCGGCGATCTTTAGCCGCCTTCGGATTATTGGTCGGCGAAAACTGCTGCGGCCCTTTCGGCAGCGCCGCCAGCAGCGCGTATTGCTCCAGGTCCAGGTCCTTGAGATGCTTGGAGAAATAGTAATTGGCCGCGGCCTCGAACCCGTATGCGCCCCCGCCCAGAAAAATCTGGTTGCAATAGAGCGCCATGATCTGCTCTTTAGTATAGACGCGTTCTATCTGCAGCGCATAAAGCGCCTCTTTGATTTTGCGGGTTGAAGTCCTCTCGCGGCTCAGAAAGAGGCCGCGCGCGAGTTGCTGCGTCAGCGTCGAGGTGCCGCGGGCGCCTCGCTGTGTCAGGATGCTCTCCACCACCGCGCCGGACAGTCGCACCGGGTCTATGCCGAGGTGATCGTAAAATCGCGTGTCTTCAATGGCCAGGATCGCCTGCTTCATCCGCTCGGGAATTTCCCTGTAATCCAGCGGGATGCGCCGTTCGAGAGAAAGTTCGCCGATCTGAGTGCCGTCGTCCGCATAAACCTTCGTGACCTGTGGGGGCTTGTAATTGGCCAGCCCGTCAACGTCCTCGGCGTAACCGGACAGGCTCATCTGGTAAGTGAAGATGAGACCTGTCATTCCGCCGGCGATCAGAGCCAGCGACAACAAAGCCCAGACCGTCGCGACGCGAAAGAAATCTTCCAGTATCGCCAGCTTTTCTGCTAGTTTATCGGACAACGCCGTCAGGGGGGATTTGTTGTCAGAGCCTTCCGGCTCTTGATCCGGAGATATGAAGTAGTTTTCGGCCATAGCGCGCTAATTATACCAAAAGTCCCGTGAGACCCAATAAGGCTAATAAAGGAGAGATGACTTGAAAAATAAATTTTTATCGCTGCTTCTGAACTTGACACAGAGACACAGAGACACAGAGATCCAGGGAAAGAAAGAGAAAGCGGCGCTCCGTCTCTCTATCCCTCTGCTCTTCTGTCTTTCCGCCTCTCTGTGGCTCTGTGTCTCTGTGGCGCAAGTGATCGCCCAGGAGGCGCAACCCAAACAAGCCGTGAAAGATAGCAAACCCAACAAGCCGAAATCCCCCGCTGCCGAAATCCGCGCCTTGCTCGACGCCCAGGTCGCGGCCTGGAACGCCGGCAAGCTGGAGGAATTCATGGACGGATACTGGCGTTCGCCCGATCTGACCTTCTTCTCCGCGGGCCGTAAATTGTCCGGATGGGATGCGACCATCGAACGTTACCGCAAAACCTATCAAGCCGAGGGCAAGGAAATGGGCAAACTGGTATTTTTTGACCTGGACATTCAACAGCTGGGGCCGAACGCGGCGGTCGCTCGTGGACGATGGGAATTGACCATGTCCGACGGCAAGAAACCCGGCGGACTTTACACGCTCATCTTCCGCCGGTTCAAAGAAGGATGGAAGATTGTCCATGATCACACATCATCCAATTAAAACGGGCGGGGGCGGAGGAACAGGAGGATTGAGGATCGAGGATCGCTATCTTCGATCCTCGATCCTCAATCCTTCTTCTCTCTGTCTCTCTGTCCCTCCGTCCCGCTTTCCCTCATTCGAGTAGCCTCAATCAACGGGCATGGGGCCCCTTCACTGGTCGCCAGAATGGCCAGTCCGTCGGCGCGGTAGCAGATCGCTTCTCCCTGCCGGCGAACTCCCGGAAAGCCCCCTATATCTACCGGCTGCGGCGATTGTTTCCATATCTCATCGAAAGCTATTCCCCGCTTATCCGGCAGAATGAGTTCGCAGGCGCCCAGGTAATCGCTGATAACTACGCGGCGGCCATCAGGGGAAATGTCGCCGCCGGTTACGAAGCCCAAAAATGGATTCGGGAACCGAAATGTTCCGATATAAGAAAGGGTTGAAACCCCTGATTTTGGCGCCGGCGCTTTCAATTTGTAGACTCTGGCGGCCGCGCCTCTCATCTTTGTGATGACGTAGAAGTCGCCTGTGACAGGGTGAACCAGGAGTGTTTCCGCGTCGTACTTGCCATCCGGATACTTCAATCGAATCACTTCCGCGGGGCCTGTCTTACGAGGATTCTGAACCGTAGAAGACGAGTCATTCGGAG
>DASUFM010000732.1:0-2932 GCA_036274535.1 Blastocatellia bacterium | reverse complement strand
CGGTAGTGATGGCGAATGCCGAAGTCAAAAATCAGGAATTGTTGGACGGCGGCGTCTCTCGCGAACTGGCGCGCCATCGCGCCTCGATTATCTACGACCTTCGCTACCGGTTGAGTTTTCAACTCGCGCCCGGCGCGGCCAGGATCAAAGGCCATGAAGAGATAGGGCTGAAACTGAAGGGCGCCGCCGATCCGGTGATCCTGGATTTCCGCGACCTCGACGAGCAGGGGCGAGTGGTCGAAGGCGCGATCAGTAACGTTACGATCAACGGCTCGGCCGTGAGCGATCTTCGCCAGACTGGCGGCCACATCATTTTGCCAGCGCGCCATTTCAAAAGCGGCGAGAACGCGATCACGATGGATTTCGAGACCGGCGTCGCGCCGGCCAACCGCCCTGTCATCCGGTATCAGGACCGCGACGACGGCAGCGAATACATCTACACGCTGTTCGTGCCGATGGACGCCAGCCTTGCGTTCCCATGCTTCGACCAACCGGATTTGAAGGCGCGCTTCACCCTCGATATAACCGCGCCGCGCGATTGGGAGATCGTTTCCAATACGAGCCATGGTGATGAGAATATCAGAGTCAATCAGGACTTTATCCGCCGGATCTTTGATGAAACCCTGCCGATCAGCACGTACCTTTTCGCCTTCGCCGCGGGGCCGTTCAAACAAGTCAGGACACATCAGGACGGGCTGCGGATGCTCGTCCGCCAGTCGAAGCTGCAACGCGCGAAAGAGGAATGGCCGGAAGTCGAGCGCCTGACGACCGAGGGGATGAAGCGAATGACTGAATTCTTCGACCAGCCATTTCCCTTCAGGAAATACGATCAGGTGTTGATCCCCGGCTTTGCTTATGGCGGGATGGAGCATGCGGGCGCGACATTCCTGCGTGAAGATTCGGTCCTCTTTCGAACCACGCCGACCAGGGCCGACAAACTGAATCGCGCTTCGCTCATATTGCACGAGCTTGCGCACCAATGGTTCGGCGATCTGGTCACAATGCGGTGGTTCGATGACCTGTGGCTTAAAGAGGGGTTCGCCAACTTCATGGCCTATCACACGATGGCCGGAATCTACGATCCGAACGAAATCTGGAAGCGGTTTTATCAAACGATCAAGCCGCTCGCTTACGGCATCGATTCGACCAAAGGAACGACGCCGATCTATCAGGAAGTGCGGAACCTGAAAGACGCTAAATCGGCATACGGCGCGATCGTTTACCAGAAAGCGCCGAGCCTGCTGCGCGCGCTGACCTTCGTCCTCGGCGAAGAAAATTTCCGCGACGGCGTGCGGCTGTTTTTGAAAGAGCATGCCTACGCTAACGCCGAATGGGGCGACCTGATAGGGGCTTTCGAGCGCATGTCGAAACAGAAGCTTCAATCCTGGGCCGACGCCTGGGTCAAACGGCGAGGCGCGCCGCGTGTCGATGTCGAGTGGGGCTGTGACGCGCGGGGGTTGATTGACAGCTTTGAAATCAGGCAGCGCGACAGGCTGGCCGAAGGCGGAATATGGCCGATCAGGACGCGGCTGTCGCTGGCTTATGACGACGCCGAAGCTCAACGAATCACGGCTTCATTCGACGGCAAACAGGCGACGATCAGCGACGCGATCGGCAAGAAATGCCCGGCCTACGTCTTCGCGAACGACGGCGACTTCGGCTACGGCGTATTCATGCTTGACGCGAAGAGCCGCGCGGCCGTGACGTCGAGGGTCGGCGGAATCCGGGACCCTTTCCTGCGCGCCATGCTGTGGGGGGCGCTGTGGGACGCCGTGCGCGAAGCCGAAATGGACCCGCGCGAATATATAGCGCTGGCCCTGCAGGCTCTGCCGGACGAGACGGATCTGGAATTGACCCAGAGCATGCTCGACCGCGTGACGCGGGCCTACGATCGATACCTCTCGACAGCCGGGCAAAACGCGATTGCGCCGCGGATCGAGTCGCTCTTTTTCGACCGAATGATGAACGCCGGCGAACTGGATTTGCGGATCACGTATTTCAGGGCTTTCCGTTCGGCGGCGACCAGCCCGGAGGCGCGCGGTCGATTGAAGGATTTGCTGTCGGGCAAAACGAGCGCGCCCGGAGTCGAGATAAAGCCGCTGGATCGCTGGCGAATCGTGGCCGCGCTGCTGGCGCGGCGGGACGAGGAGGCCGAAGGTCTGCTCGACGCCGAACGCAAACGCGACGCGAGCGACGACGGGCGCAAACAGGCTTACGTCACTGAAGCGGCTCGGGCGGACGCGGCTACGAAACGGCGTTATTTCAACGACTATCTGAATAATCGCGCCGTCCCCGAAGACTGGGTCGAAGGAAGCCTGGCCCCGTTCAATTCGTCAAACCAGTTGTCATTGACGCTGCCTTATCTCAAGCCGGCGCTCGAAGCCCTGCCGCAGGTGAAGCGCGAGCGGAAGATCTTCTTCACGCTCGCCTGGCTCAACGCCTTCATCGGCGGACAGCGTAACAGGGAGGCGCTCGATCAGGTTCAAGAGTTCTTAAAAGCCAACCGGCTCGATCGCGATCTCGAATTGAAAGTTCTGGAAGTAATGGATGAGTTGGAACGTACGGTGAAGATCCAGGCGGCGTTCAATAAATAGGGCCAGTTGGGCAATGAAGTTAAGTCAGCGAATAGTGGGCATAAATTGTAATGGCGGAGCCTTGGGGGGCGCCGTTGCCTGGGATACTGCTGGCAAATTCGATTCCTAAAACCTAAAACCCGACTCCCTACAACCTGAAAACTAAAAATCCATTTCGGTGATCTGGAGGTATATTTTTAGTTTTCAGGTTGTAGAGATTTAGGTTTTAGGTTTTAGCCATTCCCCACCGATCCCGCATATGCCATTGACAGAGTTTGCCAGCCTTATCGCGCTCCCCATTGTATTAACCGTTCCCTGACGACCTGAGCGTAAGGGTGTTCGGCGATCTGGAAGAGTTC
>DASUFM010000731.1:0-3086 GCA_036274535.1 Blastocatellia bacterium | reverse complement strand
CTGGCATTCAGTCTCAGTTCTTTGGACATCGTATCATCCCAGTCTCAAACCGGAATAATCGATGGAACGGTCAAGGATCCAAACGGCGCGGCGGTCGTCGGCGCGAAGGTCGCCGTCCGCAATGAAGCGACAGGCGAAACGCGCGACACGGTCACAGACAATCAGGGACGGTTCAAAGTAGAAGGGCTGGCGCCGGGCGGCTACAAAATAACTATTAATCAAGGCGGGTTCAAAACTTCTGAACGCGCAGTCTCCATCGAGAGTGGCAAGACCGCGGCCATGGAGATCAAACTCGAAATAGCGGAGACACGGGTCGAGGTGAATGTCCCAACCAAAGGAGCCATCACGCCGAACTCCGATCCGAACTATCGCGCGCTGCGTGACGGCGATTTCGCCGAGACCTGGGAGGTGACGAATCTGATCCTGAAACGCGATGTCGGCGCAATCACACTTCGGAGCGGCCGCGTCGGTTTTCTCCATCCTGTCCTGGGCAGGACGGCCGTCGGGATCTTCGTGGGGGACGGCGAATTCACGCTTACTCCGTTCATTCCCCTGGAAAAGAGATACCTCAAGCTGATGACTGAAAGCGACACTGTCGTCGAGCCTTTCGACAGGCTGGCGTTCTACTTCACCGACGAAACCTGGCAGGAGATCAAATCCGCGGGCAAAGAAAGCGCCCCGGACCAGCGAATGAAAGACACGCTTCGGGACTTCCGCTCCAGAATGCGCCGAAACACCGAAAGGCCGCGCAGCATGGTCGAAGCGTTCTATTCAGGCGAAGATGTCCAGAACATTGACGCCACGATACTCGCCCATCTGTATAATCCCAAACGGGCGCCCCTCTTCAGCGCGTACATTTTCGGCAAAAAGCATGACGACCTGCGATTTTATATCAATCCGTACGGCGCGATACCTCAGTTGCTGTCGCCGGAAGAAGTCGCGGTGGTCAATTACGACGTGGCCGGCAAGGAAGAAGGATTCTGGTATCTTTCGCACCCGGAAAGCGAATGGAAGGCCGGCGCCGCAAGCTCCAACGAAGATAAACGGACCATTGACGCCGAGCATTACCGCATCGAAACGGTTATCGCCGGCGAAAAGCTGACGGCCACATGTGAACTGACATTCAACGCGCTGCTGGATGGAGAGCGCGTCTTCAAATTCAACCTGTTGCCGACCCTGCGCGCCACCAGAGTTGTCTTCGCCGACAAGGAGATAAACTATATTCAGGAGAAGAAGGACGAAGACAGCGCGTTCTTCGCCATCCTGCCCGAGCCTCTGGTCAAAGGACGGAAGTACAAAATCTACATCGAATATCAGGGCGACAAAGTGGTTACGGACGAGGGCGGCGGCAATTTCGCGGTCGGCGCGCGCACGAGCTGGTATCCCAGCGTCAACGCCTTCAACGATCGCGCGACATTCGATCTGACATTCAAAGTGCCGAAGAAATACACGCTGGTCGGCGTGGGCAAGCAGGTAAAGGAAAGCAAGGAGGCCGATTTCGCCGTTTCGCAATGGGTCTCCGACGTCCCACTGGCCGTCGCAGGATTCAATTACGGCGTATTCAAGAAGAAAGAGATCAATGACCCTGACGCGAAATATCAGGTCGAAGGCTATGCGACGTCAAACCTGCCCGATTACCTGCGCGAGGTCGGCGCCGAACAGATAGGCGGAATGTCGCCGGTGCGCTTGATCGATCAGGCGATTGTCGAGAGCCAGAATTCGATCCGCATCTACAATAACTGGTTCGGCGAAGCTCCATACGGCCGAATTGCGATCACTCAACAGCCGCAATTTAATTTCGGGCAATCGTGGCCGACGCTGGTTTATCTGCCGATCATCTCGTTCTTCGATTCGACCCAGCGGTGGCGGTTGTTCGGAATGAATAACAGGATCACCGAATTCATTCAGGAAGTCACTTCACACGAAGTCGCGCATCAATGGTGGGGACACATCGTCGGATGGTCTTCTTATCACGACCAATGGCTCTCGGAAGGCTTCGCCGATTTTTCAGCCAGCCTTTATCTGCAGCATACCGAACCCAATCTGGACAAGTATTTGAAATTCTGGGAAAGCCATCGCAAACGCATCCTCGATAAGAACCAATTCGGCGTTCGCCCGAACGACGCGGGTCCGATATGGATGGGCTTGCGGCTCAACACGCCGAGAGCCCCTGGAGCTTACAACCAGATCGTTTATCCGAAGGGTTCCTACGTCCTGCATATGCTGCGGTGGCTGATGTGGGACCGCAAAACGGGCGATCAAAACTTCAAAGCGATGATGCATGATTTCGTCAAATCGCATTTCAACGACAACGCCTCGACCGAGAGTTTCAAGGCGATTGTTGAAAAGCATATGACGCCCGATATGGACCTGGACGGAAACAAGCGCATGAACTGGTTCTTCAACCAGTGGGTCTATGGTATTGAAGTCCCGCGCTACAGGTTTGATTACACTCTGACTCCGGAGAGCGACGGCAAAGTGACTCTGCGGGGCAAGATCACGCAAAGCGACGTCTCGCCGAATTTCAAGATGGTGGTCCCTGTCTATCTGGATTTCGGCAAAGGAGTCGTACGTCTTGGGACGATCCCAGTGATGGGCAGTATGACCACGGATGAGTTTACGGTCAAGCTGCCGGAAAAACCCAAACGCGCCATGATCAATTACCACTACGACATACTCGCCAGCGAAAGCGCCAGCGCCGGCAAATAATGAGGACAAAATGAAACATTACAAGCTGAACGAAATACCTGAAGAGAAGGTCTCCGATCTTTTCTCGCGAAAATTCTTCACGGGCGACAAGATCACTTTCGCCTTCTTAAACATAAAAAAGGGGTGCGTGGTGCCGCCGCACAGCCACGAAAGCGAACAATTCAGTTATTGCATATCCGGCTCGCTGGATTTCAAGATCGGGGGCGTGGACTTGACGCTCGGCCCGGGCGAGATGGTTCAAATCCCGTCGAACGTCCCGCACGAAGCCGTCGCCTCTGAGGATTTCACCGGCATCGATGTCTTCAGCCCCATCCGCGTCGATTGGCGTGACGGCAGCGACGATTATTTGAGACGGAAGTAATTCAGATCGTAAGAAT
>DASUFM010000730.1:0-5620 GCA_036274535.1 Blastocatellia bacterium | reverse complement strand
GATTAGACATATTTTTGTCAGGAGATTTTTTTTTGTCAAGCAAAAATTAGAAAATAGCCAATTAGAGCGGAAAACCAGTTTGTAGTCCCGCCTGTAGACGGGACTACAAACTGAGATCATCGAATTTTCCGCAATTTCTCGGCCGCCGCTTCCAGGGTTTCATCCCGTTTGCAATAACAGAACCGCACCTGTTGCGCTCCCAATTCGCTCTGATGGTAGAAACTGCTGCCGGGAACGACGGCCACGCCGATGTTCTGGACCAGATGACGAGCGAATTTCACATCGTTCTCAAATCCGAAATCTGAAATGTCGGTCATAATGTAATACGCGCCGTCGGGTTTAAAGCATTTGAATCCCGCCTCTTCCAATACGCCCAGAAGATAATCCCGCCGCCGCTGGTATTCCCGCTGAAGTTTCTCATAATAGCTCGCCGGAAGCCCCAGCGCGTAAACTCCAGCCTCCTGCAATGGCGCGGCGGCGCCGACCGTCAGAAAGTCGTGAACCTGGCGGATGCCGTTGATCAGATCTGGCGCGGCGATCGCGTAGCCCACTCGCCAGCCCGTGACAGAGTAGGTTTTCGAGAGACTGTTGATCGTCACCGTGCGGTCGCGCATCCCGTCGAGCGTCGCAATCGAGGTGTGCCGAACTTCACGCGCAGCGTCCGGATACCATATGTGCTCATAAATTTCGTCGGTGAACGCCAGCGCGTCATATTCGACGCACAGGTCGGCGATCAGCCTCAGTTCTTCGCGCGTGAAGACCTTTCCCGTAGGGTTGTGCGGCGTGGTGATGATGATCGCCTTGGTCTTCTCGTTGAACGCGGCGCGCAATTCGTCAGGATCGAAATGCCATTCAAGCGTGTCGCCGGCAGGCGGATATAAAGTGACGTAGCGCATGGAGGCGCCGGAGATGATCGCGTCAGGGCCGTAATTTTCGTAAAACGGCTCGAAGACGATGACCTCTTCTCCGGGATCGACGGTGGCCAGCATCGTGGCGACCATCGCCTCTGTAGAGCCGCAGGTAACGACTATCTCACGGTCCGGATCGAGGCCCAGGCCGAGATGCCATTTCGTCTTTGCGGCGATGGCGTCACGAAACCGTTTGGCGCCCCAGGTAATCGCGTACTGGTTGATGTCGGCGTTGATGGCCTCGCAGGCCGCGCGTTTGATGTCTTCAGGCGCCGGGAAATCGGGAAAGCCCTGCGATAAATTGACCGCCCCGTAAGCGAGCGCCTGGCGTGTCATATCGCGGATGACCGATTCGGTGAAACTGGAGGCTTTGACGGAAACGCGATTTTTCATGGATGTCAGCGAATGCGAGTCACGACCTTGTTGCCCGCGCCGCGTTTGATCGTGCGCTTAACGAATTGTTCGACGTCGGGCCTGAGCAACAATCTGGCGCCGTCCTGTCTCTCGTCCAGTTGAATAATGCGCAGAGCCCCGCGCGAGGCCGCAAGCTCGAGCGTCACCGCCGGAACGTCGAATTCGCGCGAAGCGGCGTTAAAGCTCATCAAATCTTTGCTGTCGTAAACACTCATCTGCAGTTCTCCAGTCTGAAATCGGTTGGGTAGACGAAGGCGAGATAATAGAGATAGTGGGACAATTTTTCAAATTGTCCCACTATTCCATTGCATGCTGATCGTGGGACACATTCAAATTGTCCCACTCATCTCTTATTGCCAGCCGCCGCCCAGGGCTTTGTACAATTGCACCAGCGCGAGCAGTTCATTGCGTTTTGTCTGAGCCAGGCTCAGTTCGGCGGCGAACAGATCGCGGTCGGCGTCGAGCGCGTTGAGTTGCGTGTCCACTCCGCCCTGATAGCGCAGATAAGCCAGGCGGGACCGGTCTTGCAGAGTGGTCACAAGCTGCTCCTGTTGCGCGCGAATCTCTTTGACTTTACGGTACTCGACGAGCGAGTCGGAAACCTCGCGGAACGCGGTTTTGATGGTTTGTTGATATTGAGTCAGCGCCAGGCGCCGTTGCGCTTCGGTAAATTTGACGCCCGATTTGACTCGGCCAAAGTTGAAGATCGGCGCCGTCACCTGAGGCGCGAAGTTCCATGCGCCTCCGGGGCCGCTGAATAGGTTGGTCAGCTGGTTGCTTTGACCGCCCAGGAATCCCGTCAAACTGATCTGGGGAAAGTACGCGGCCTTGGCCACGCCGATGTTGGCGGTCGCGGCCATCAAAGTGGCTTCCGCGGCGCGTATGTCCGGCCGCCGCGCAAGCAATGAAGACGGCAATCCCGGAGGCGCGTCAGGCGGTTGCTCCTGCTCAGTCAACGAACGCCCGCGCGCCACGGGGCCGGGATCCCTGCCCTGCAAAAGGTTGATCCGGTTCTCAGTCTGTTCGATCAACCGCTCGATATCTGGAATCGTCTGGGCCGCGGCGTAAACCAGTTGCTCGGCCTGTCTAACGTCCAGCATTGTCGCAACGCCGCCTTGCTGGCGCACCCTGACCAGGTTCAACGATTCCTGCCGGGTTTTCAGCGTGTCCTTTGCGATCTCCAGCTCCTGGTCCAGTTCGAGCAGATTGAAGTAAGCGGCGGAGACGTCGCTCACAACCGTCGTCATGACGGCCTTCCGCGTCTCTTCGGCGTTGAGCAGATCGGCGCGGGCGGCTTCCTTCTGGCGCCGCACTCTGCCCCAGATGTCAACTTCGAAAGAGAGCAGATTGAGGACGGCCGACCCGAACGTGCGGTCGCGGCTGATTCCCGCGGGCAAAGCGATCTGACCGCTGCCTGAATTGCGAAGCGTAGTCACGCCGACGCCGGCCGTCACCTCCGGGAATTGATCCGCTCGCGCAATTCCCAGATTGGCGCGCGCCGTTTGAATGCGCGAGACCGCCTGGTTCAGGTCGTAATTGTTGACGAGCGCCGTACCGATCAACTCCCGAAGTTGTTCATCCTTGAAAACCTCGACCCATTTCAAATCAGCCAATGAAGCGGCCGAAGCGGCGGCGGGCGCCGCGGCGGCCTCGCCGGTTCCGCGAAATGTCGAAGGCGACTCGACTGCGGGCTTGCGGTATTTTGGGCCGACCGCGCAGCCGGCCACCAGACTAAAAATGACAGCTCCACTTATCAATCGTTTGTTCATAAATACTCAAGCAAAGGTTTTGTTGCGTCTCTTACAAGGGGCGACATGTATTTAGCCACGAATGAACACGAATGGACACGAATATTATTTCCGATCTGGCCGCCATTTCCCGCTTCTATTCGTGAAGATTCGTGTTTATTCGTGGCTAAATTTCCTTTGAAATATGTGTCAGTCTCCCGTCGCCGGCTCTTCAACCGGAACCGTCGCCGGCGCGCGCTTCTTCGCGACGCCAGTGAGCCTTTCAATCACGTAGAAGGTGACAGGGATCAGGAAGATGGCGATCAGCGTGGCGGCGAGCATGCCGACGATGACCACCGTGCCCAGGATGCGCCGCCCCGCCGCGCCTGATCCGTCCGCGATCCACAGCGGCACGCAGCCCAGAATGAATGCGAACGAAGTCATCAGGATCGGCCGCAGTCGCAACTTCGCGCCTTCCAGCGCCGCCTCCACCAGACCCCGGCCTTTCTCGAATTCGATTTTTGCGAACTCTACGATCAGGATTGCGTTCTTCGCGGCCAGTCCGACCAGCACTATCAAACCGATCTGGGCATAGACGTCCAGGTCGTAGCCGCGCAACATCAATCCGGCGAAAGCGCCGAAGACCGCGATCGGCACTGTCAACAGCACCGAGAACGGCAGCGACCAGCTCTCATAAAGCGCCGCCAGGATCAGGAATACGAAAACGAGTGACAGCGCGAACGAAGTGAAGGCGCTCCCCGAAGCTTTCTTCTCCTGGTAAGAAAGATCCGCCCAGTCATAACCGATCTCCGGCGGGAGCGTTTCCTTAGCCACTTCTTCGAGCGCGGCCATCGCCTGTCCGGAACTGTAGCCCGGCGCGGCGGCGCCGAGCACCTGCGCCGCGCGGTAGAGGTTGAAGCGGTTGGTGTATTCGGGACCGCTGATGCGGCGCGTGGTCACAAGCGACGAGAGCGGAACCATATTGCCGTCGTTGTTGCGCACGTAATATTGATTGATGTCTTCTTCGCTGCGGCGATCCTCCCCTTCCGCCTGCAGGAAGACCCTCCACTGGCGGCCGAAGCGATTGAACTGGTTCAGGTACAGGCCGCCCAGGTAGGCCTGCATAGTCTGATAGACGTCCGCCACCGCCACGCCCTGCTTCAACGCCTTGTCGCGATCGACGTCGGCGTAGATTTGCGGGATGGCGGCGGAAAACTGTGAATTGACCCCTGTAAGCTCCGGCCGTTTGCGACAAGCTTCAATGAATTTTTGCAGGTTCTGAGCCAGAAATTCGACCGACCCGCCGCTGCGGTCCTGCAGCCAGAACGAGAAACCGCCCGCGTTGCCGAGTCCGGGAATCGCCGGCGGCAGGAAAGCGAAGGCCGTTGCCTCCGGCGCCTCGGTCGCAAAAGTCCGGTTCAATCTCGCGACGATTCCACGAACCTTGAGATGTTCCTCCTTGCGCTCATTCCAGGGCTCGAGGCCCAGGAAGAAGAATCCCTGGTAACTCGCCGAGGTGCGGGTCAGCAGGCTGAACCCGCCGACCGTGTTGTAATACTTCACGCCCTCGGTCTTCGCCAGAATCCCCTCGATCTTTTTCAACACCTCGTCCGTACGCTCCAGCGAGGCCGGAGCGGGAAGCTGGACGTTCAGGAGCGCGTAACCGTAATCCTCTTCGGGCAGGAAGCTCGTCGGCAGCCGCTTCCCGATAAAGCCGTCCACGACCATAAATAGCGCAATGATCAGGACGCCTATCACCGACTTGCGGATCAGGGCATGACTCCAACTGACGTAGCCGTTCGTCGCCTTCTCGAACAATCGGTTGAAGCCGCCGAAGAATCGGGCGAGAACCCCTTTGGATTTTTTCCTGGGCCTCAGCAGCAACGCGGCGAGCGCGGGCGACAGGGTCAGCGCGTTGAAGGCCGAGATGAGAACGGAGATCGCAATCGTCACGGCGAACTGCGTGTTCAAACGCCCCTGGATGCCCCCCATGAACGCCACCGGCACGAAGACCGCGGCGAGGATCAACGCGATGGCGATAACCGGTCCGGAGACTTCCTTCATCGCCTGGATTGTGGCCTCGCGAGGAGCCATCCCCTGCTCTATGTGATGTTCGACCGCTTCCACGACCACGATCGCGTCGTCGACCACCAGCCCGATCGCCAGCACCATGCCGAAGAGCGACAGCGTGTTGATGGAAAACCCCAGAATCGGAAAGGCGGCGAACGTGCCGATGAGCGATACAGGAACGGCGATCATCGGAATGAGCGTCGCCCGCCAGTTCTGCAGGAAAAAAAAGACCACTATCGTCACCAGGATCATCGCCTCCAGGAGCGTCTTGATGATGTCCTTGATGCCTTCGGTCACGGGCAGCGTCGTATCCAGCGTAATCGCGTAATCGAGGTCGGCCGGAAAGCGGTTTTTCAGCTCCGCCATCGTTTTCTTGAGCCCGTCGGCGACGTCGATCGCGTTCGAGCCCGGAGTCTGAAAGACCGCAATGGTTGCGCTGTTCTGGCCGTTCATGCGCGAGCGCTGCTGATAATTCAGGGCGCCGAGTTCTATCCTCGCGAC
>DASUFM010000729.1:0-2538 GCA_036274535.1 Blastocatellia bacterium | reverse complement strand
CGGCCAGATCGCATCCCGGCGTGACGCGAATCTCGTCAATCGGCCTCGTGCCCACGGCCTGCGCCACCTCGCGCGTCAATTCCCACAAGCCCGGCGCCTCCTCGGACTTCAACGCGCGTCCGGGGTCTTCACTTTCGATTTTGATGAACAGCGAGCGGATCATTTTGTAAATCGTCACCACCGCCGCGACGCCTATAATCAGGGCGAGCTTTATCGGTACGCGCCCGATCAGGAAGAAGACGTAGAAGATCGCCCCGGCCGCCCCCAGCACAAGAAATATCACAACGGGCAGCGAGATGTAGTAGTAGACGCCGGCGAAGTTAATCAGCCGCCTGTATCGGCTCCGCAACGAGTTTTCTCTCTTTCCGGTCGCGCCGTTCGGATCGGTTTCTTCGATCGAACGCAGCGTAAGATTCGAGTAGAGCTTGCCGAGCGTGAAGAGCGCCACGAGGCCGGCAATCCACGCCAGGACTATGTAGAGCGAGTAATAAAGGTAGCTCAAAACCTGCTCTTCATAATCCTCGTCAAAAGCGTTTGTAGCGGAGCCGAACCTTGATTGTGACCAGCCCGGCCGGGCGATGGTCAGAACGGCGAGAATTGCTGGGACAAGGGGCAGGAAACTCTTAGGCATAATCGGGCGCATAATTTTTCTCCTGTGCTTTCGGCGAAAAGGGCTGCGTATAACTTGTGATTCGCTTATTTCAAAATGTGAGCGAGCCGATCAAGTATGCGAGGCTATTTTAAATGTATTTTAGCAGCAACCGAAGCAAAACCGGCTCGACTTCTCGGCGGATCGTTTCATTCGCGTAACCGATCCACGAAACGTCAGTCGTGGTATCGAGCGGCGCGTCGAGCGGATTTCCGCGTCCGTCTGTGATGATTACGCCGGCTTCTTCCGCGATCAGGACCGCGCCCAGGTCGTAAGGGTGGCAGGCATGTCCGGCGGGCCTGCCCTCGCGTTTGAATCGTTCGTAAAGCAGCCCCCGCGCGTCGACGAGCATCCGGTCGTGTCCGATCATTAATTCATAGAGCTGGCCGCCGGTCGCGAGGTACTGATCGTCAAACATCGCGATCTTGCTCGATTCGAGTCCGCCGATGATTTCGCGCGCCAGGTCTTCTTCGATGGCGGCGAAAATCTCCTTGCCGCCGGGGAAAGGATGAAATACTGAAGCGAATCCCTCCTTAATCGTGGCCGCGCCTGACGGACGCGGCTGAAACGAGGTTCGTTCGCCCGTGATCAGGTTAGTAGTTTGGCCGCGCGCGCCGCGCCCGCGAATCGCCATGAGCGTGTCCGACATTGCGGCGCGCGTCGTAGGGATTTCGACCTGAACGGCCACTTCTATATCTCGAAGCGAGGTCGCGGCGCCTCTGTTCGGCGCCAGTCCGGCCAGCCACCACGCGCTGCGTTTGTTATACATAATCGGGCGGGTGCCGTCTATCGGGTCGACGATCAATCGCGCCTCGCATTCATCAATCGGAGTTCCGGCGGGAAAAGCCAGCGGCTGCTCGTTGTTGACGCCTTCGCAGATCAGCGCGAATGAGGTCGCCGGTTGCAGGTGTTCAACCAGCGCGGGCAGGATCGCAGTTTCTACCGAACGGTCAATGGCGTAAATCTTGTCGGCCGCGGACTCGAAGGCTATTGCGGAGAGCGTTTCGGACGATTGCCGCCGCAACTCGCCCAGGGCATGATCACGCGCAATTTCGCCGACCGCCGCCAGGCGCCTGGCTATTTCTTCGTGGTTGTATTCCATAATAGAACAGATAGGATAGATGAGACAGGCAGGGCGGATAAGGCATACGGACATTCCCATATGTCTTATCTGTCCTACCTGTCCTATCTTATATAATAAAACGTGGCGCTTTGGCGCTCCAAACCACAAACGCCACATTCAATTGTCCGGGCAATCGCCGTTAAGAGACAAGACTGCGCGAAGTTGCCATAGCTCCGACGCGCTGGCACGGCCGTTGCGGATCTTATTGTTCATGGCAGGAAAGCTAAAGATAATTGGCGGCTGCGCGTTGGCGATCGCCGCCATCTGGTTGTGCGCGTTGATCGTGACTTCTCGTGCGCTGCGGAAGACCGACGAGACGGTGACGCTCGACTCCAACCGACATATCGCCGCGATCTCGCCTCCCGCCATCTCTTCAGCGCCGCCGCCGGAGGCCGACAGCGATTTGGAAATCGTCGGCGACCAGATTGCAAAAGCCATTGTCCACTTGAACCGTGGGTGGCGCGAGGCCGCTCTGCGCGCGCTTGATCAGGCGCAGAACGCGTCGCGTCGGGGGCTCGCGAACCATCAGAGTTCAGACACGGTTAACGAAAGGCTAAAGCTGGCTTTGCGAGAGACGGAACAGGCGCGTTTACAGATCGCCCGTGGGAAGCCCGGCGCGGCGGTCATTGCGTTGCGCAAACTGGCCCGCCAGCTCGACGCCGGCTGACACGCCGCGCGCCTCTCAACCATCAGTCTCGCCTTTTTCTCCGACTTCATCTTTGATTCCGAAGCGTTCGGCCATGCGATAGAGCGTGCGCCGATCAAT
>DASUFM010000728.1:0-10968 GCA_036274535.1 Blastocatellia bacterium | reverse complement strand
GACGATCATCTCTTTAGCGCCCAGGGCGAAAGCGCCCTCGACGGTTTGCGGCGCGTGGATTTCCTGGCTCCACTGCTCGGCGCCGATGGAATAACCGTGCAGCGCATACACGACCGGGTAACGACGGGACTTTTGCTTGTCGTAACTCGGCGGCAGAAACACGAGCGCGTCCCGGTCCACGGCGTCCCCCTCCAGGTTGCCCTCGAGGGCTGTTCCATGAATCTTTATGCGCTCTACCTTAACTGGTTTGGCGCCGGGCGCCACAGGAGGAACCTCGGTTTTTACTTGCGCCGCAAGCGGAAGCGTGAGCGCGATCATTAATACCAGTGTCGCTGCACGAAAGAATTTCGCAATGACCATCTTATCCTCGGTTGAAAACTATTGAGTGTATCGGCTTGCAATGAACTGCGATTGCGCAGATCTTGCATCAGCGCCGGCGCGGCGACCGAAAGCGTGCTGCGCGTCAGGTAGTTGATGATCGAGCCGATAGCTTGATGCCCAAACTGAAAATTGATGGGACAAGATGCCATCTTGTCCCACCAGGTTTCCGCGTCTACGTTAGAAGTATAACTTCAACCCGAACTGCAACTCACGCATCGTTCCGCGCGTGCCGGTGATGCGGCCGAACGCGGGACTGTTAGCGGTCGTATTGGGATCGCCCCAGTTCGGATGGTTCGCGGCGTTGAAGGCCTCGAAGCGGAATTGCAAGTAAGTGCGCTCCGTGAAGTTGAAGTTCTTCAGCAGCGACGCGTCCCACTGAATCAGTCCCGGTGAAATCAAGATGTTGCGTCCGGCGCTGCCGAACGTGCCTAGCGGCTGCAACTGAAACGCCGCCGTGTTGAACCACCTGTCGGTCGTGCGCTGGTCGCCCTCGAGGTTGGCTTTGCCGATCAGGTTGGGACGATCAAATCCGGCGCCCGTATTCGAGCGGTCGGCGCCGGTAAAGATTGTCAACGGGAAACCCGTCTGAATCGCCACCAGTGAACCGAGTTCCCATCCGCCCAGCACGGCGTTGGAGATTCCTCCCCGATCGAGCCAGCGACGGCCTTTGCCGAATGGCAGTTGATACAGACCGGAAGTGACGAAGCGGTGAGACGTGTGGAAGCTCGACAGGGCTTTTTCCGCCGCCAGGTTGTAGCTGTTTTGCGGGAAGAGCGTGTCGCCTCCCTGGTTGCGAATGGCGCTGGCGTTGTCAATCGAACGCGACCAGGTGTAGCCGGACAGGAAGGTGAACCCGCTGCTGAAGCGTTTCTCCAATTTCAGGCTGAGTCCGTTGTAAGACGATTTGCCACTGCCATCCACTTCCTGGATGCGTCCGAATTCGGAATACGGCGCGCGGGATAGGACCGACCCGGTCGCGCCCGCGATGGATTCGTTGAAGGCGCGCAGGCTTTCGAGCTTGCGTCCGAGCGAACCCAGGTAGCCGATTTCAAACAGCAGGTTGTTGGCCAGCTCGCGCTGGACGTTGAGCATATACTGCATCACATACGGCGTGCGGCGCCCGTAGATGTTGCCCAGCACATACGGGTTGTTGATCTGCACCGTCCCCCCCAGATTGCGGAAGGGCGTGCTCCAGTTCAGGTCCAGGTCGGACGGGGTGGCTTCGTCGCGGCGGCGGCCGGCCAGATTGCGCGCCATGTCGAAGCGCGGGTTGCCGGTGTCCTGCGTGTAGAACACACCGCCGCCCAGCCGCACCGTCCATCTGTTGGTGGGGCTCCAGGCCAACCCGAAGCGCGGCGCGATGTCGTTCTTGTCGGCCTGAATCAGGCGTTCACCTAGACGCCCGTCGCGCGCCACTTTAATCGCCGGATTGAAACGCAGCGCCAGATCTTCATAAAAATCGCCGCTGCCCATGCGCACAAAAGTGGGATGGCGGCTCAGGTCCTGCACGTTCGGCGCGTTGTCGGCGAAAGGCACGTGAATGTTGACCAGCCGTCCGGTCTTGTCGAGCCAGGGCGGCGTGTATTCATAACGCAGACCGAAGTTCAGGGTCAGCTTCGGCGTGATCTTCCAGCTGTCGTCAAAATAGAAATATTGGCTGAAGGCGCGGAACTTGATGGTCGCCAGCGAGACCGACGCTTCGCAGCGTTTGCAGTATCCGAGCAGGAAGTCGGCGAAGGCATTGCCCGTGTTGGCCGCGCCCAGATTCGACGTGACGTTCGCCTCGAACAGGAACGCTCCGCGCGCGAACTGGTTGCCGACCTGGTTATATTGATCCCAGCGCAACTCGCCGCCGAATTTGACCGTGTGACTGCTCAGCGTCCAACTGAAGTTGTCAATCGCCTGGAAGGTTTTGTTGTTGTTGACATAAGGCCCTTCGGAATCATCGCCGAAACCGCTGAAGCCGGCGACGGCGATGCTCGGAATTCCCCAGGAGATGGGGGGGCCCAGCGAAACGCCGGGGATGTTTAGTTCCGCGACAACGTCACGCGAGTTGGCCAGTTCGCGTCCCAGGCTGTTGAAGAAAGAGTTGTAACCGAAACGCGCTTCGTTGACCTTGTTCCCGCCAAAGGTGCGGGTGTTGGAGACCATGACCTGTCTGACCCCCGTCAACAGCTTTGTGCCGTTAAGTTTCAGTCCGGGATTCAGTTGCGTTTCATCGCCCCAACTGTATCGCCCCGCCCAGCTTGAACTTGAGCTTTCGATGAAATCGCCGCGGGCGATGAATTGGTCCCTGTCTATCTTGTTTCCCTGCGGCTGTTCGTGATTGAGGCTCACCGCGTTGGGGTTGAGATTCGGCGCCGGGTAAAACTCCAGCAGTTTGAGCGAGGTCGGGTGGATGCGGTTCTGCGGAATGATGTTCCCGGGGAACTGCTCCCTGGTCAGCGGGTCGAAGATCGGGTTCGACCCTTGTGAGAAGTCCCCGCTACGCCATGCCGTGGCCGGCAGCGTGTAACGGCCCAGCCCCGTTCGCCGCTCGCGAAAGCCCTCGAAGTTGGTCATGAAAAATATGCGCTCCCGATTGTCATAACCGATCGGCCCAAACAGCTTTTTCGGCAGCCAGACGGGGCCGCCTAGCGTGAAGCCGTATTGATTCCATTTAAACGGCCGGGTCGGCGTGTCTTTCGGGCGCCGGCCGGTGAAGTCGTAAATCTGCGCGTCCAGCGCATTGTTGCGCAGAAACTCGAACAGCGCGCCGTGATATTCGCGCGTCCCCGATTTGGTCGAGACGTTGATCTGCGTCGTCGCGCGTCCGAATTCCGCGGGATAGATGCCGGTTTGCACCTTGAATTCCTGCAAGGCGTCAATCGAGGGCAGCACGACCGGCGTGTTGAAATTCACGTCGGTGTTTTCGACGCCGTCAATCGTGAAGCGGTTGAATTGGCTCCGCTGTCCGGCCACAGAGATGTTCTGATTGGCGCGCGTGCCGCCCTGCCGCGCGCCGGCCTGGCCGGCGCCGTTGAAGCCGAAACTGACGTTCGGCGCGGTCGAAACCAGTTGCAGGAAGTTACGCCCGTTAAGCGGCAGGTCAACGATGCGTTTGTTTTCGATGACCGTGCCGACCGTGGCGTTTTCGGCGTTGATCAGCGCGCCAGCCGAGGTGATCGTCACGGTCTCGCCGACCTCGCCGACTTCCATCGTCACGTCGCGCCGCGCGGTCTGTTGGACTTCGAGCGTGATGTTGTCGAGCGCTGCGGTCTTGAAGCCGGCCCGCTCGACTTTCAATTCGTAGACGCCGGGCATCAGCGAGGGGAAGGAATAAAGCCCTTCGCTGTTGGTGACGACTTTGCGCGTCGCGCCGGTCGCCTTGTTCGTGACGGTCGCCGTCGCGCCCGACACTGCGGCGCTCGATGAATCGGTCACCAGGCCGGTGATCTCGCCGCTGGTTTGCGCCTTGCCCGTAGCAGCCAAGACGGAGAGCATCGCCACACTGACTAGCATAAGAAGTATAGAACGCATTCTCATTTTCATATTTCCTCCTGCGAAGCAGATTAGATACTGATGTGGCCATAGTGATCCGAGGCCGGCGGACCCCCCATCCCGTTGATCGAGCGAATCTCGCTAATGTAATCGGACAAAATCTCTAACAGCAAAGCCAGTGAGTCTGTTTATTTATTAGTCGAATGGCAGGAAAAAGCGACATCGTTGTATTTTCTCCATAAATGTCTGACAAGTCTTTGAACGTTAAGAAACGTTTGATAACATCCGCAGCGTTGTTTTCTCTACGTCAAAAGTCACGGGGTTAAAAGCGCTTATGCGCGAAATGTCTCTCGAAACCAGCCAGCCTCTGACGAGCGAGCGGAAGTGCGCGGCGCTCGAAGCCGTGCTGCGCAGCCAAACCTTTGCCCGCGCCGACCAGTTGAAATGTTTCCTGAAATACGTGTGTGAAATGGAGATGGGCGGGCGCGGCCACGAATTGACCGAGTATCTAATCGGCGTCGAAGCTCTGGGGCGGCCAGCCAATTATTCGCCGGGCGATGATTCGGGGGTGCGCACCCGGGCCTTTGCGCTCAGGAAAAAGCTGCAGGAGTTTTACGAGCACGAACAGCCCGACGCCGCGCTGCGCATTGAGTTGCTGAAAGGCTCCTACTGTCCGCGCTTTGTCGAGAGCCAGCCGCATCAAAAAGCGAATGGCAACGGAACGCCGGCTGAGCGGCTCGCGCAGCAGCTTGTCCCTTCGCCCACAGCGCACGAAGAATTGTTTCCGGCCGAAGCGACGGGCCGGCGAGAGTGGAAAAGGAATTGGCTGCTTCCCTTCAGCGCCGGAGTCGTGTTAACGGCGCTGCTCGGCGGTGGGCTCTACTGGCGCCTGGGAGCCAGACCGGCCTCTAACGCTGTCTCACACAACCCGGCGCCGATTCTGGCTGAAGCTTGGGGGCCACTGCTGGCGCCCAATGCCGACGTGTTGCTCTGCGTCGCCAATCCGACCAGTTTTTCGGTGCACCCAAGCGCTCTCTCTCCCGCGACGACTGATACTCCATTCAACTATCCGGGCGCGCTGCCAATGCCTCAGCAGCTGTATGAGCTATACAACACGCGTTCCCCCGCTCAAGCCGAACTGGCTTTAACCATCACCAGGAACGGCGCTTACTGGGGAGATGTGTTAGGCGCGCTGACGGCGTTCAAAACCCTGAACGCAGCCGGTGTTTCGTCGCAGATATTTCCTGAAATAACCATCACTATGCCGATGCTGCGGCGCCGCAACGTAATCTTATTTGGCGCGCCGGATTACAGTTCAGCGGCGGCCCGTTTTCAGGAAAACTGCCCGCTACGCGTCAACTACCTGGACGCCATCGTCGGTCCCGCCACGCCCACAACGCCGGCGGCGCGTTATGCGATTAAACTGGGCCAGCAGCAACGGCTGACACAGGTCTTCGGCTTGATCACGGCGCTGCCCGGTGAAAGCTCGGTCAATCAGCAGACCCGCATCTTGATCTTTTCGGGAGTGAATTCGGCTGGCGCGCAAGCGGCGGCGGAGTTTTTCAGCTCGCCAGAACACTTGCTCGAATTGAAGAAGGAATTGAAAAAAGCCGGGCATGATACTTTCCCGCCAGCCTATCAGGTAGTGGTCAGAGTCGATACTGATGACAGCATTCTCCTCAACTACCGCTATGAAACTTATCGCATCATCCCTCCACCAGCAAGCCAGGCGCCCACTCCACCTAAACGCTAGCGCGTTTTAGACTGGGAACACCCAGGATCAACAAAGAGATTCGTGTTCATTCGTATTCATTCGTGGCTAAAGCGACAGAGCCCCTACATCATTTTTGCCAAAAAATCCGGCTACTCACTCAGGCGGGTCATTCAGAGGGCTCCGATGATGTCTCTTGTGGGCGCGGCAATCCTAGCGCCACTCGGGCGCCCGCTTCGTATCCACCAGCCTGAACTCGTTGCCGGGCAGAAGTTCGTTCGAGAAGTAGTAAGTCGTATCGCGAGGGAGAAACAAATCGGCATCCGGAAAGTTTCGGTGGAACGCCTCTGCCACGCGGCCTCGAACCGCAGACTCTTTGGCCGAGTAGAATCGGGTCAGGACGCCCAGCAGATAATCGAAGAGTTCACGGCCGATGAAGTGGTCATAAACGAGGCTGTAGTGCCGCTCACGGGGATAGGTCGTGTTGGTCCCAATGCTCGTGACCATAGCCTCTAGACCTGCTTGCTTCCTTGTCTCGGCATCGACCCAGACGTCGAAGTCGCGGTGAACGATTCGACGGGGTTTGAAGTCTGAATCAATCTCAAGAAGCAGGTTCTGCGCATGGGATTCGAGAAGGATGCCCCTTTCACGGACGACCTTCGCCCAACATTCAAGAACGGGGATCATTATCTCGTCGATCACGAACGATTGAGGCTCGGCGCCCAGCCGCTCAATCATCTGGACGAGCAGTGGGCGATCCTCGGGATGATGGAGATCTCCTCCGTACAGGGCGAAGTACGGAACCAGGAAGCGCGCGCCCCGGAATGGACGTGGAGTTACCTCCCGCACCAGAAATCCCCAGGGATTGCCGCTGTCGCCGTAAGTGAAGCCGAGACTATCCGGGAAGTAAGCGAATTTGTCGAGCCTGACGTGCGCAAGGTCGTCAGTGGCTTCAACACTGTTGCGGATGTTTTTCAACCGGAGCCGCCGATTGAAGCGCGAGATGCGGCGGGGGTAGTGGAGTTTGACGAAGTGGCGGGGGACATTCGCCGGCGTTTCCGTCGTGAGCGCTGTTCGGGTCGAGGCGGTCGGCGCGACCTGGAGCGGCTCGCCGCGCCGGAGAGCGTGTAGTTCGTCCAGGTTGTCAATTCCCGAACTCGCCCAAATCTCCGGGTGAATCAGGAAGCGCGCTTGCTCCGACGAGACGTAAAACTCCAATAGGTTTCTCTGCGGGTCGGCCTGGAAAATCGAAACCTGAGATTGAGGGGCGAAGACGGTGATGAGCTCGAACGACGGGCGGCCGCTTCGGGGTTGGTACTCCGGCGCGGCCTCGGACTTGGCTGCGAAAGGGCTATAGGTCCTCGTCCCTTCGTCGACATATCTCTCCATGTAGAGGAGCGATTGATTTCCTTGGAGAATGCCGTCTAGTTCCATGGATCGCCCTTTGTTTCTAATCCAGAAAGATCTATTGCGCCAGGCACGACTGCCCGCGCGGACACGTGAAACCCTCCGCGCCATGCCAGTGGTCCCGCCACTCTTTACATATCGTTGAGTTACGTAATCCTACGCCGCCGGCGCCTTCGCAGAATTCGTCTTGTCGAGCGCAGCCCTCAAGCCACGCGCCAGTTTCACCGCGTCGTCGTTCGCCCAGAAGTGCATGAAGAAGAGGCGCGGCTCGTCGTTGAGCATGTGATTATGCAGCGCAGTCACTTCAATCCCGTTCGCCCGCAAGGCGCGAATGACAGGATTGACTTCGCTCGCTATCAGCACAAAATCGCCTGTGATGGCCGCACGGCCTGCGCCCGTAGGCTGAAAGTTCATCGCGATCGCCACTCCCATCGAAGGCGGCACTTCCATCCCGGCTTCAGTGATTTTTTCGGTGCGCGGGACGCTCACCTGAAACACGCCGCCGTTCACCTTGCCGCTATGTCCGAGGGTCTGCTCGATCTGCTTCGTGTCAATTCCCAGTGCCTGTGGCTGGCCGCCTCCAGGCGCCGACGGCGGAGGCGTCTTCGTGAGGTTGAGCGCCGCGCTGATCGCCTCGGCCAGTTTCACCGGATCTCCGCGCCCGCCGATATGCATGTACATCACGCGTGGCGATTCGTGAAGGATGTGGTTATGCAGCGCCGTCTGTTGGACGCCGCCCTGTTGGAGCCGAGCCATCACCGGACTAACTTCGTCTTCGGTCATGACAAGGTCGCCCGTGACCATCGCCTGCTTGCCTACCATCTTGAACGCCGCCCAGGAGCCGAGCGCGAGCGCCGGTTTGACTTCGACGTTCCCGACCGTCACGCGCAGGTCGGAGCGCGGCATGCTGAAGCGGTAAACGTCGCCAGGCTGTATCGCTCTCGGCCGCCCCATCGCCCGCTCGACTGCTTTCCAATCGACGGTCCCGGACTGAGCGGTTCCGTGAGCCTGTTGTTTGGCGCGGCTTATGGCGCCGCCCGCAAGGATTGCGGACAGTGGAACGAGCAAGACCAGCGCGCCGATTACCGCCGGCCCCGCCATTCCACGCTTAACCACCCGCTTAATTGTCGCTATTACGTTTGTCGGTTCAGTTTTTTTCATACCTTCCTCCTTTAACCGTCTCTGATTTTGTTCTTACCCACACCCTTCATTACAAACTGAGTATTGTTTGCAGCCTCTTCACCACATCCACATGCGCACATGCACATGGCCGGCCGCTTGCCGAATCGAGCGTCATCGGCATGAAGGCATTAATCGGAGGAAGGGTCTTCGGCCCTGAGCCGCCGTCATTGTTTAGACTTCAACTCGGGGATTGTTTAGCAAACGGACAAAAAACAACGCTAAGGTTTCGTGGGGACTCCATTACTCATCCTCTCCTGCCCGTCTGAGAGGGCGAAGGCTCTTCCGGCTCAGTTCTTCCTTGACTGGGAAATTGTATTTGCCGAAGACATTGATGTGTTCATAACGCGCCGGGGATAGATGCTTCACATGAGCCTCTTCGATTTGGTGTCCTTCCTTTTTCAACTGTTCCATCACCGCCCACATATAAACAGTATTCCAGACGATCACAGCGTTCGTCACCAGATTCAGGCAGGCGGCTTGGTTGAGCTGATCTTCAGGATGACGTTTGCGAATCTGAGCCTCATTCGCGACGAACAGATAACGCCGCAACGCGTGCAAAGCCTCGCCTTTGTTGAGCTGCAGATTGATCTGGCGGCGAAACTCCTCACTGCTCAAATAACGCAGAATGAAGATGGTCTTGATCAGACGCCCGTATTCCTGCAACGACTTCACCAGTGTGTTTTGCTTCGGCAGCGCGTGCAGCTTGCTGAGTAGCAGTGACGCCGTCACCCAGCCGAGTTTCAATGATCCCGCCACACGCAGCAGATCGTCCCACTGACTGAGAAACAGTTTGGAGTTGAGCTTCCGTTTGAGTAATCCCTTGATCTGAGTGGTCGTTTCGACTTCATCGATCTTATATAACTGCTGATCACCGAGATCACGGATGCGCGGCGCGAACTGCAAGCCGAGCAGATCAAACAACGCAAAGATGATTTCGGTATAACCGGCGGTGTCAGTCGAATGCTGGACCAGCGGCAACTCAGTTTCGTTGTCGAGGATTTCGTCCAGCACCACCGTCGCATCGCGCATCGTCGCTGGAATGACCTTCGTCCCGAACTGCGAGTACTGATCCGATGTCCATGTGTAGAAGGTCAGCCCACGCCCATAGCCGAAATAGCGCGGCAACGCCGTCGCATTCGCGGTCTTCACCGCCACCGGGAAGCGCTGACCATCGGATGAAGAGAGCGTACCACCACCGAGCAGGCGGCTCAGTGGCAGATGATGATGGTGATTGACCAGCTTGGTCGTTGCGGCTTTAAGCGTTTCTACCAGTTCGTCGTCCAGAGCAATTGTTGATAGCTGAAGTCAGACATTCGAGACATTTGCGTCAGGCCGAAGTTGCCGCTCTGCGCCAGCAGGCTGGCATAAATCGTCGGGAGCAAGTCAGGGTTACGCGGCGTACTGCCGCCGGCGTGGGTAAAAGCCCCCGTGAAGTTCACCCATCCGTCAACCTCAATCAGCAACGCAGGCAGATCGATCCGGGGCAGTCGATCAACAACCATCTCTTCCAGCGCCACGCTGCCGGCCGTGCGGTCCTCCGCTTCCAGCGGAGAGACGATTAGTTCCCCGTCTTCTATTCGCACTCGATTGTGGGCGGACAACTGCCGGTCGAGTTGCTCCGCCACCTGTTTGTATTCCGCGACGCGCTGCTGAAAACGAACATTGCCGTCCATCGGCGCTTTCATCAGGCCACAAGCCTCTGTGCGCATCGCCGGCCAGCGCTCCGGCGCAATGAGATAGCTTTCCGGGTTGGTATAACGGCGCGCGCCTTCGATCCAGAGATTGCCATTGCGCAAAGCGGCGCGCATCTCCCACAACAGGCACAATTCATAGTACCGGCGGGAAAGATGATCCTGTTCATCAACGATGTATGGCTCCCATTTCGCTGGGATGAATTCGCGCGGCGCATCTTCCGGCAGCTTGCGAAGACCAGCAGCGTTCAGCTTTCGCAGCGCCTCGATCGCCGCCAGCAATCCGTCATCTTCACGGTTCGTTCGCCAGGTGAAGGTCTCCAAAAACTTCGGCGTGAACTGCCGGAGATTGCCATAGCGCGTTCCCAGCAAATCAAAGTATGAATCATCCAGCGGACGGATGAGTTGCTCGCATTCGTCCACCGCGGCGCGCAAAGCATCCGGAGCAATCCGCTGATAAATTAGAGCACGAATCTCACTATCTTTGACCGTGGGATCGATCACAATGCGCCCGATGGTTTGAAACAGACTGACCTTTTCGTTGGTGGTCTTCGCAACACTCTTTCTGAATTCATCCAACTCGCGCCCGGCGCGCGAATAGGCGTCTTCCAGGCAACGGTCATATAAATCCACAGCCTCATCAATTGTGTCGGTGAGCGTTTGATGCAGAAAGGCCAGCAGGATCGGATAGCGGCGCTCTGGCGCCATGCGTTCGAGCGCCTGGTTTGTCGCTTTACGGCCGATCCGGGCCAGCAGTTTCAGACGGTTAGGATTTAGCGCGCTCAGATCACGATCGGCCAAGCCTGCCGTTCGCAGTTCCACGATCTTCTCCAGCGCTTTCAGAATCGCGCCCGCCGAATGCGAGGTCGTGCCCGTCCGATACCATGTCAGTGGCGTCAGGCCGATTTTTTCATCCACTGCAAGCAGGCGATCCAGCCTCGTTCGATCTTCCTCGCTGAGTATCGGGGCGACTAGTTCCCATGTTGCCCTTTGCGCCTGCTGCCGTGCGGTGATCACATACCGTTCCAATAACGTGAGTCCGGGGCGAATAATCCTTTGCGCTTGCAACTTTTCACAGAGCAGTTGCAGCAAGAGCAACGGCCGATCATGTTCCAG
>DASUFM010000727.1:0-11623 GCA_036274535.1 Blastocatellia bacterium | reverse complement strand
CAACCATGTAGTGAAAGCGGATTCGCCTCGGAAACTGCCGATCTTGCGAAAGAGCTGAATGAAGACCTCCTGGGTCAGGTCTTCGGCCTCGGTGGCGTTGGCCACCATACGCAAACATAAACTGTAAACGCGCCGATGATGACGTCTGTACACCGTCTCAAACGCCTGCATATCTCCGCGCGCGGACGCCTGCGCCAATTCATAATCTGAAAGAGAATCCGGCGCGACGTTGTTCGTCCCATCTGTGGTCACGCTTTTCGCCTGCTCCTGAAGCGGGCATCACGGACTTTATTTGAGGAGTGAGGCGGCGCAGTTTCAACGGGCTTTCCAGAACCTCTGCGCAGCTTTTCGGGGCCTGTGATGCCACTTTGTTTAGTGCGGTTGCTCTCTTATTGAACAATTTTGCTTGAACAATTCTGCCTACCGCCGGCCTCTCGGTAAGGTTCGCGGAAGGTTTTACAACGGCCGGCATATTAGCTCAATGCGCCGAAACGCCGCAACAAAGCCGGCGGATTAAGGCTAATCCAATCGACGGACGTGAAGGATTTCGGGTTAAAATGGGAACATTGAAGAGGTAAAGGGGTGAAATGGTAAAGGGGCGATTTAATTTCAGATCACCCTTTAACCCTTTCACCCCTTCACGTCCCCACTATGCAATCCTCAACCCACATTTAACGCGTCGCCGCGGCGCTCAAGGCGCGCAGGCTGTTATATGCATTCTGCCACTTGCGGTCGAGTTCCGGGGTGATGACGCTGTTCGACGATCTCACTCTTTGCCACAACTGCTGAGCGCTTTGAGTGTCGCGCTGAAGCTGCTGACCGGCTCGTAATCTGGAAGAACTGGACAAAGGTGAGGCCAGCGACCTGGCTGAAGTCTCCAGGGAGATCAGCGTATCGTATAATTGTCTTTCGGTCGCCGTCGCTCTACGCGTACCCGGCAACTGGGTTCCCTGCTCATCCATCCACAGCCCGATCTGCCCGGCGTAAGTCGCTTTCACGACTTCAACCTGATTGGCGGACTGCCCGGCCAGCGCGGTCAAATTGCCGTTCGAATACTGAGGAGGCAGATAGTCGTCATACTGTCCTCTGGAGGAGTTGACGCCTGTGCCTGGACGCAGTCTGGGCCGGGTCGATTGAGATAGGGAAGGTGGATAATAAGGCCGCGCGCTTGACGACCCGTACCGCGACCCGGATTCTATCCTCGCCGACGTCGCCCCCGGGCCGATGGAAAGGTATCTGTTGCCATTCGACCCGCGAATGACGATGCGGCGGATTGCGTTGTTCCGATCATCAACAAAGATGGCCGGCGCGGACGGATGGTCGGTACGCCTGGCGCCGTATTGCCCCGGCGGGATTCCCATCAGCCGGATGTCCAGCGTATCCCGGGATGATTTTTCATGGTGAGTGTAAATGCGCCAGCCTTGTGTCGAGGTCTCCGCCGTGACCGTTACTCTCATTATACCGTCGCTGCCGCGTTGGGCGCTGGCGTCATAAACCGGGACCCTGGACCACTGCGTCCTGACCGAATTATCGTAAGATCCGAAGTCTGGGCCTGGCCTCGGCGGCGCCAGTGGAACGGGCCTTCTACCCCGCGTCCCGGTCCTGGAACCGCCGTTGACACTAATCGGGTATACAATTTCCAGATTGAATCTTTCGCCCACGTCAATATCGACGTTCTTGCCTTTCATTACCAGAACGGCGGTCAACCCGGCGGCCGCGCCGGCGCCGCCGCCGGCCAGGATACTCGCTCCGGTGAGCATGCCCACCCCCGCGCCTGCGACCGCGCCTCCGGTCGTGACTAGAACATCGCGTTTGCCGGACGACTTGGCCTTCAGATCACCCTCTTCATTAACAGGGTTGTCGCCGCTGATGATTGTTGCGCGCAATGGGATTTTTCTGCTGTATCCCAGATCGACGTAGTCGAAAGCCAGCCCCAATTCTCCTGATCTGTGCCCCCATCTGGCTTTCTTGACGCTCGCGACGTGTCCTTCGATGATCGCGCCGGTCGGCAGAAGCGTGCGTCCGTTCGCGTCAACCACCGGCGTCGCGACGCGGGCAATGAAAATGTCGCTTACCTGCGCCGTGCCCGAATTGAGTCTGGTGTCCATCTCGATTATCAGGACCGTCCCGTCCGGGATCACCCTGGTTCCGGCGGGCAGTATCGGCGTACCCTCCAGTTCACGTCTGGATGGAGGACGGCCTGCGCGTTGGGCGAATATCTGTGTTGTTGAAGCGACCCACACGCAGAGCAGGCCCATGTACAGCAGGATTGATACAGCCAAAGTCGTCAGGGATGATCTCTCAGGGCCCCACGATTTAAACTTCTTTTTCATAACACCCTCCCACGTATGGCCTTTTTCCGGCCTCTGTTTCGCCTGGGCCAGGGCCTTTTTTATCCCACAAGAACCCAGGCGAGATTGAACTTGCAAGGGGAGATGAGGACTTATTTTGCTTATTGACAGCGCAAGTGTATGATTCAACCTGCCTGTTGTAAAGACAAAAGTGATCGGGGCGCTTATAATATCACTCCGAAATATCATAATTTAGCTGTACGGAGTTAAAGAATAACTTTGAGTGTTGCGCAATCATACTGATAAATTCTGGCTGGGCATTGACGGAGGCGGAACTAATTGTCGCGCGGTCATTATCGGCGTGAACGACGAAATCCTCGGGGAAGGGCGCGCCGAAGCGGCCAATCACATTCGCGTGGGAATGGAGATTGCTATTTATCATGTCGTGGAAGCCGTGACGCTGGCTTGCCGGCAGGCCGGAATCGAAATGACGGATATTTCCGCGACCTGCGCCGGTCTTGCCGGAGTCTCGCATCCCGATCACCATCGTCAGATGCTCGCCGCCTTGAGAAAAGCCCTGCCCATCTCCGACATCACACTCGAAACCGACGCGCGAGTGGCGCTGGCCGGCGCCACGGGCGCCAAACCCGGAGTGGTGATCATCGCCGGAACCGGCTCGATCGCTTGTGGAGTCAACTCGCGCGGGCGCTTCGCTCGCGCCGGAGGCTGGGGACCGGCGATGGGTGACGAAGGCAGCGGGTCGTACATCGGCCGCCGCGCGCTCGAATCGGTCATGATGTCCTACGATTATCGCGGCGAACCGACGAGTATGATGGAGCCGATCCTGCGCCATTTCGGAGTTAAATCGCCGCCCGAATTGCCGCCCGTGATCTATGACGACCCGGACAGGGCCATGCGCGAGATACCGCAACTTTCGAAGATCGCGGTCAAAGCCGCGGAGGAAGGCGACAAGGTCGCGAGCGGGATTCTTAAAGACGCCGCCGGGGAATTGGCCGTCGCCGCCATCGCCGTCATCGAGCAACTCAGAATGGAGCGCGACGAATTCCAGGTCGCCTGCGTCGGCGGGGTGTTTGAAGCCGGAGAGTTGATCCTCAACCCGCTGCGTGAAGAGATTCAGGCCTTCGCGCCGCGCGCCGAAATCGCGCCGCCGATCGACCCGCCGGTGGTCGGAGCGGCGAAGATGGCAAAAGCCCTGCGCTCCGCTTGAACGCATGAGTGTTATCAGCCACGAATGAACACGAATGAACACGAATCCGCGGTTGATCGCAGATTCGGCGCTCGTTCCTTCCCCTTCTTTCATTCGTGAGTATTCGTGTTCATTCGTGGCGAAATTCTTTTTTAATAAAATGACCATAACCGAACAAATTAATCCAAACACGATCGGAATTGACGAACTGCCGACGCTCGACGCGTTGCGCATCATCAACGATGAAGATAAAAAAGTCGCGGAGGCCGTAGAGAAAGTTCTGCCCGCGATCGCGCGCGCGGTAGACGCCATCGTCGAACGCTTTAAGCGCGGAGGCAGATTGTTTTATATCGGCGCGGGGACCAGCGGCCGTCTGGGCGTGCTCGACGCGTCCGAATGCGCGCCGACTTTCGGCGTTTCGCCCGACATGGTCCAGGGAATTATCGCGGGCGGATACGAAGCCTGTTACAAAGCAGTCGAAGCCTCCGAAGACGACCGCGAAGCCGGCGCGAGAGATTTACAGGACCGCGTACTGACCGTCGACGACGCCGTCGTGGGGGTCGCCGCCAGCGGACGCACGCCTTACGCCATCGGCGCCGTTCAATACGCCCGCAAGATCGGCGCGCTGACGCTTTGCGTCACCTGCAACGAAAACACCGAGCTTGCGCGCGCGGTCGAAATTCCAATCGAACCGGTCCCGGGCCCGGAAGTCATCGCCGGCTCGACCCGGTTGAAATCGGGCACGGCGCAGAAAATGGTCCTGAATATGCTCTCGACGATGACGATGACGCGACTGGGTTACGTGACCGGCAATCTCATGACCAACGTCACAACGCGCAACGCCAAGCTCCGCCAGCGCGCCCTCGGCATATTCATGGCCGATTGCGGTCTGGATGAAGCAACGGCAAAATCCATCCTCGATAAGGCTGATTGGGACCTGCCGGTGGCCATGGTGATGGTCAAAGCCAACACCACACGCGAACTGGCCGAAGACGCTTTGAAAAAGTCAGGTCATATAATCGCGCGCGCGGTGGCATACTTGCTCGCTTAAACGAACGACAATTCAAGGTGAGGTAAAATCATGGCGCTTGGAATGGGTGAGATAATTCTGGTTCTACTTATTTTGGCCTTTTTGGGCGCGGCGCTGTTCGCAGCCTTCTTCTTTCTTGCGAAGTATCTGACGCTCATCGGCGGCAAAACCTGCCCACATTGCGCGGAAAAGGTAAAAGCGGCGGCGAAAGTTTGTCGCTATTGCCAGCGGGATGTGACTGGAGTTTAAATCGAAATGGAAAATCAAGAGGTCTTTATTCAGTGACTGAAAGTTTCTCTTCTCAATCAGGGCGCCCGGCCCAACACGCCCAACCTGCCCAACCTGCCCAACCTGCCTGGACGATTCCCGGTTACCTGGAGATTCGTGACAACCATCTTCGCATCAACGGAGTCGACGCCGTACGGCTCGCCGAAGAGTTCGACACGCCTCTGTTCGTCGTCTCGGCCCCCCGGATTCGGCGCAACATCGCCCGCCTGCTCGAAGCCGCGAGCCATTATGAAAAGATCAAGCTCTGCTACGCGTCGAAGGCCAATAACCTGCTCGGCGTGCTGCGCGTCGTGCGCGAAGCCGGCATCGATGTCGAAGTAAATTCCGGCGGCGAATTGTTCCGCGCGCTGCGCGCCGGTTTCAGGCCCGACCAGATAGAGATGAACGGCATCTCGAAGACCGAAAGCGAACTCGCTGAAGCGATCGAGGCCGGCATATACGCGATCAACGTCGATTCCCCGTTCGAGCTTGAGCTGATCGAGCGCGTGGCGGCGGAAACCGGCAGGCGCGCCAACGTCACGATACGCCTGGTCGCGGGCGTCGGAACGCGGTCGCACGCGGGTTTGCAGACCGCGCTTTACACATCAAAGTTCGGCGTCTCGCCCGCGCACGCCCGCAAGATGATGGTTCAGGCCGTGAAGCGCTCCGACCTGGTCAACCTGGCGGGGCTGCACATTCACGTGGGGTCGCAGACGCCCGATCCCGAACCTTATGTAGAGGCGCTGGCCGCGATGTGGAATCATCTGCTGTGGCTGCACAGGGAGACCGGCCACAAACTGCAGCACATCAACATCGGCGGCGGCATCCCGGTCAATTATCTGCGCGACGACACGCACGCCGAAGAGATCGGCGACGCCGAACGCGACATGCTCGGCGCAGATCTGACATCGGCGGAGATGATGGAGACCGCGATCGAAACCCTGCGATCGTCCGCGCGCGAAGCCGGCGCCGAACACCTGCTGGACGACCTGGAAATCGTGATGGAGCCGGGCCGCGCGGTCATCGCCGACGCCGTCACGATCCTAACCAAAGTCCGCAACGTCAAATATCGTCCCGAAACCGGCGAGAACTGGGCGCTCACGGACGCCGGATACAACCTGATGCTCTCGATGGTTATGTACCAGTGGTATTATCATGCTATCGACGCCTCGCGCGCGGCCGAAGCGCCCGTCTCGCGTTACCGCATGGCCGGGCCGCTCTGCGACGGAGGCGACGTCTATTTCGACCTGCACGGCGAGGGCCGCCTGCCCGATTGCCGTCTGCTGCCCGCAAACGTCGAAGTCGGCGATGTGATCGCCATGCTCAACACCGGCGCATATACGATGTCGCAGATGACCGCTTACAATGGCCGTCCCTTCCCGGCCGCGGCGCTGGTCGATGAAGACGGCGCGATTCAGGTGATCAGAAAGCGCGATAACTACGAAGATTTGATCAATAACGAATTATGACTGGCTGGCGGACGCCTGAATAACAATCAAAGAATGACCCTCAAAGAATTGCAAGATGACATATCAGGGGCCGAACTAATAAACTGCGCTATAGATCTGGAATCATCTGACATTAATATGGAGTTTTCCGGCGGCCAGGTCATGCGGAACTTCGCCAACAGCGCTTTTGAGGAAAAGCATTGGACATACCGGAATGTCCAAAAGAAACTGACGGCATACGTTTCAGCTTTAGGCGTCACTGTAGATTAAGTGATGAATCACATATGACTCGACATTGTATTTGCGCGATTGCTGTGTCAGTTCTCGCGCTTTTGTTTATATCCGCAAGCGCTTATCAGCGCGGCGCGAAGCGGCTGTTCGACGGAAAATCGTTCGAAGGATGGGAAGGCGACCTGAGCGTCTTCCGAATCGAGGACGGAGCGATCGTCGGCGGGACCCTGAAAGCCCCTATCGCGCGCAACGAATTCCTCTGCACGGCGGAGGAGTTCGGCGATTTCGAACTGCGGCTGAAGTTCAAACTGCTCGGCGATCCGGCCAGGGCCAACGCCGGGATCCAGTTCCGCTCCCAACGGATTCCAAACGATCACGAAGTGATCGGTTATCAGGCCGACATGGGACAACAATACTGGGGGTCGCTTTACGACGAATCGCGGCGGCGAAAGACACTGGCCGGCCCGAACCTCGATGAATTGAACAAAGTCCTGAAGCGCGAAGATTGGAACGATTACGTGATCCGCGCCGAAGGCAAGCGCGTTCGCCTCTCGATCAACGGCTTCCAGACCGTTGATTACACCGAACCGGACGACGCCATCGCCCAACGGGGCCGCATCTGCGTGCAAATCCATGGAGGCCCGCCGAGCGAGGCCTGGTACAAGGATATTTCGATTGAAACGCTGAAAAAATAAAAAAGGACTATGACCATGAAACTAAGCCTTCTGCTTGCGGCTGTTTTCGCGTCGGTTTCCCTGCCGGCTTTCGGGCAGGAAAAGAAAAGTTCAAACAACCTTGAACAGACAGTGCTCAAGCTTGAACAGGAGTGGGAAGACGCGCTTCTCAAATCCGACGCCGCCGCGCTCGAAAAAATTTACGACGACGGCCTGATCTACACTCATTCGAACGGCAGCACTGATAACAAATCAAGCTACGTCGGCAAGATTAAATCCGGCGCCGCCAAATACCAGACAATGAAGCGCGACGACATCAAGGTCAGCGTTTATGGTAACTCCGCGGTGGTAACCTGCCACTGGGATGTGCACACTCTTGCCAACGGTAAACAGTTTGATACGGACGCGAGGTACATTCACATCTACGTCAAACAAAAAGACGGATGGAAGATGGTCGCGCATCAGGCCACGCTGATAGTCAGGTAAACTCATCCACAAAGCCACACAAGAGACGCGAAGGATTGATGACGACTTTGTGATCCTTTGTGTGGCTTCGTGGATGAGTTTCCAAGGAGCTTTCATGTCGCGTTGCGACGCCCGGAAACAATGAAAAGTTCGTAGTCCCGCCTTCAGGCGGAATAGTTTGGATTCACGGAATTGATCTTTACCCCAGGCTTCCGCCTAATGGTCTTTGATTATTAAATGCAACCACGCAATGCAACGTAGGGGCGGGTATTCCCCGCCCTGTTGATCGAGGAGCCGACCAGGGCGGGGAATACCCGCCCCTACACAAATGGTTGTATTTATTTTTCAAACACCATAAGGCGGAACTACGAACTGATTTTCTGAGATGATCATCTATGAATCGGAGGAAAGTCGGAAAAGCATCCGCGTATTTCTCGATTTTGATCGCGTTGCTGGTCATGCCGATGAAGGGGCATTTGCAGTCGGCCGACAAAATACGCTTCGCCGTATCATTTCCGGCGGAGTTCGGCCCGGCGGCGCTGGACGGCCGCATGCTGCTGATGATCTCTACCGATGGTTCGCAGGAGCCTCGGATGCAGATCAACGACGGCCCTAAGACCCAGCAGATTTTCGGCATTGACGTTGACGGATTGAAACCCGGACAGCAGGCCTTTATTGACAGCGCCGTCTTCGGCTATCCGAAAAAAAGCCTGAGGGAGATTCCCGCCGGGACTTACTGGGTTCAGGCGCTGCTGCATAAATACGAGACTTTCAAACGGTCTGACGGGCATACGGTGAAGCTGCCCATGGATCGCGGAGAAGGACAGCATTGGAACCTGGCGCCCGGCAATCTTTACAGCAAGCCACGCCAGATCAGGATCGATCCGGGCAATGCGGAGACGATTTCGATCTCGCTCGATCAGGTGATACCTCCGATAGAGCCCGCGAAAGACACCAAGTACATCAAGCACATAAAAATTCAGAGCGAGAAGCTGACGAAATTCTGGGGACGCCCGATGTATCTCGGGGCCTGTGTCCTGTTACCGCATGGCTTCGATGAACACCCCAATGCCCATTACCCGCTGATGGTGTTTCACGGCCATTTCCCTCAAACCTTCGGCGGCTTCCGCGAAACGCCTCCGGATCCTGACCTGAAGCCGGATTACAGCGAGCGCTTCAAAGTCTCGGGCTATAACAAAATCCAGCAGGAATACGCCTACAAGTTTTACCAGGACTGGATCGGCGCCGGCTTTCCGCGCTTCATCGCGATCGAAATCCAGCATGCCAATCCGTATTATGACGATTCCTACGCGGTCAATTCGGCCAACCTTGGGCCGTACGGCGACGCGATCAACCACGAGTTGATACCATATATCGAAAAGCAATTCCGCGGCATAGGGCAGGGCTGGGCGCGATTCACTTACGGCGGCTCGACCGGCGGATGGGAAGCGCTGGCCACACAGATTTTCTACCCCGACATGTTCAACGGATGTTTCGCGGCCTGTCCTGATCCCATAGATTTTCGCGCCTACACGGCGGTCAACATCTACGAAGACAAGAACGCCTATTACGTCGATAGCGGTTGGAAACGCACCCCGCGTCCCGGACTCCGCAATTACCTGGGGCATGTGTCCGCTACGATCGAAGAGATAAATCACAGGGAGCTGGTTCTGGGGACGAAAAACCGGTCGGGCGATCAATGGGACATCTGGGAGGCCGTTTATTCGCCCGTGGACGCCGACGGCTATCCGAAGCGCATCTGGGACAAGATGACCGGCGAGATAGATCGTTCAGTCGCGGAATACTGGCGCGAAAATTACGACCTCGGCTACATCCTCAAACGCGATTGGAAAACGCTGGGCCCGAAGCTAGAAGGCAAGATACACATCTATTGCGGCGACATGGACAATTACTATTTGAACAATGCGGTCTACCTGGTCGAAGAGTTTTTGAAAGGGACGACCAATCCGTTTTATGCGGGCGAAGTGGATTACGGCGACCGCGCCGAGCATTGCTGGAACGGCGATCATACATTGCCCAATCATCTTTCGCGGTTGAGATACAATGTCATGTACCTGCCCAGGATACTCGACCGGATCAAAAAGACCGCTCCGGCCGGAGCGGATGTCAGCAGTTGGAGGTACTGATCATACTGAAATATGGACGCCATCCTGGAAGAACTTGGCGCCGGGCTCCCTGACGCGAGACAGTTCGCGCGCATAGTCATTCGGCTACTGATAGCGATGCTGCTCGGCGCGATAGTGGGCGCCCAGCGGGAGCATACGGGCAAGCCGGCGGGGATCCGCACGCATATGCTGGTATCCCTGGGCGCGGCTTTGTTCGTGCTTGCAGCCGTGGAATCCGGGATGACTTCGACCGAAGTGTCACGCGTGATTCAAGGGCTGGCCACCGGCATCGGCTTTCTCGGCGGCGGGGCCATCCTCAAGTTGAGCCAGGAGCGCGAAATTCGAGGACTGACGTCTGCGGCAGTCATCTGGATGACCGCCGCTATGGGCGTCGCCGTGGGATTGGGCCGCCTGTGGATTGCGATGCTGAGCATGGCGTTGACATGGTTTATTCTGACCGTAGTTGAAAAGATCGAACGCCGGATCAGCGCGCCGCAATCGTCGAGAGATGACTCCCATGAAACGCCAGGTGAAACTTGATGAGCGCATAAGTCGCGCTCAAAGCGCTATTGAGTCCTGAAAATCCCATCCACTGTTATATTTCGCGTCAGCTCATGAACTACGGATCAATGCGGATTATCCGTCGCGTCCGCTCAATCCATGGTTCCTTCCGCCTGAGTATGCAAGTCGAAAACGCTTTAATTATACAATCCTTCCATCCAAACGCGCATTAGGTTAAAACCCATCCGAAAGGAGATTCGCCCGACTTGAAAACACCGGCATCCAGTGACGCATCGATTCGCAAAGTGGCGATCGCCAGTTTCATCGGCACGACCATCGAGTGGTATTACTTTTTTCTTTACGGCACGGCCAGCGCGCTGGTCTTCGGAAGGCTGTTCTTCCCGAAATACGACGCGATGACCGGCGTGATGGCTTCGTACGGCGCATACGCGGTCGGTTTCCTCGCGCGCCCAATCGGAGGCGTTGTCTGCGGACACTTCGGCGATCGAATAGGGCGCAAATCCATGCTGATCTTCACGCTGTCGTTGATGGGCGTGGCGACGGCGTTGATCGGGCTGCTGCCGACTTATGACCAGATCGGCCTCTGGGCGCCGGCGCTTCTGATCGCGCTGCGAATCGCGCAAGGCTTCGCGGTCGGCGGCGAATGGGGCGGCGCTGTGCTGATGGCGGTCGAGCATTCGCCGAAGGGCAAGCGAGGTTTTTACGGAAGCTGGCCGCAGATCGGTGTCCCAGTCGGGTTGCTGCTATCGACAGGCGTCTTCGCGGCGCTCTCGAAATTGCCCGATGAGATTCTCTTCTCGTGGGGATGGCGCGCCGCGTTTCTGTTGAGCGTTCTGCTGGTTGGCGTGGGGCTGTACGTCAGGCTGGCGATGACCGAACCGCCCGCCTTCGCCGAAATCAAGCGAACCGGCTCCGAATCGAAGGCGCCGATCCTGGACGCCTTGCGCCATCATCCGAAAAATGTCGTCCTGGCCATGGGCGCGAGGATTGCCGAGAATGGAGCGTTCTATCTATACACTGTCTTCATCCTGACCTTCGCCACGCAGCCGCAAATCGGGTTCTCCAGATCGCCGGTGCTCAACGCAATCGCGCTGACGGCCGTCATCGAAATCTTCGCCATCCCGACCTACGGCTGGCTGTCGGACAAATTAGGCCGCAGACCGGTCTATCTGTTCGGAGCGATCTTTACCGGCCTGTTCGCCTTCCCTTTCTTCTGGCTGGTCGAAACGTCTAGCGCGCCGCTGATGACGCTGGCCGTCGTGGTCGCGCTGGTAGGCGGGCATTCAGCTATGTACGGGCCGCAGGCGAGTTTCTTCTCTGAACTCTTCGGGACGCGGGTTCGTTACAGCGGCGCTTCGCTCG
>DASUFM010000726.1:0-9542 GCA_036274535.1 Blastocatellia bacterium | reverse complement strand
CCCCTTTTCGGATTTGAACAATCTACAAATCGCAGACTTGATGTCCACCTGGCTTAACAAGAAGGGACTGGATAAATACCCGACGCGTTCGGGCAGGGGTAAAGGCTTATGACCATGACCAAAATCAATCGTCGCGCTTTTCTGCAGGTAACCGCACTCGCAGGCGGCGGCTTGATGCTGGGCCTGTATCCAAAGGCCAGCGCCGCATTAGCGCAAGGGCCGCCGAGAATGGCTCCCCTGGTTCCGTCGGATTTCGTCAGCATTGCTCCCAACGGCATCGTTACTCTCACCGCGAAAAATACGGAGATCGGACAGAACGTTCTCAACACGCTGCCGATGCTGATTGCCGAAGAACTGGATGTGGACTGGAAAGACGTCAAAATCGTCCGCGCCGATGCGGATAACAAATACGGTCCGCAATTCACGGGCGGCAGTTCGGCGACGCCAATGAACTGGGAACCGATGCGGCAAGTCGGCGCAGCAGGGCGTCAAATGCTGATTGCCGCGGCGGCGCAAACGTGGGGCGTAGCGGCTACAGAATGTTCGACAGTGTCAGGTCAAGTGCATCACAAGGCGTCCAATCGCTCGTTGAGTTATGGCGAGCTTTCCTCCAAAGCGGCAACGATGCCCGTGCCGGATTTGAGATCCGTCAAACTCAAAGACCCGAAAGACTACAAAATCATCGGGACGTCCACGGTTAGCGTGGAAACGAAAGACATTGTGACGGGTAAGCCGATTTTCGGGATTGATGTGACCGCGCCGGGGATGCTGTACGCCGTGTTTCAAAGAACCCCTGTGCTTGGCGGCAAAGCGGTGAGCGCCAACCTCGATGCCATCAAAGCGCTGAAAGGCGTGAAACATGCCTTTATTGTCGAAGGCCGGCCGCTCCGGACCGATTACCCTGATTACCTGTTTGAAGACCCCGGCTTTGAATCCGGTGTCGCCATCGTTGCGGATAGCTGGTGGGCGGCGCAATCGGCGAGGGAAAAACTCGAAGTCAAATGGGTGTCCTTCGCCAAAACCTCATCCACCTTTAGTTTCAATGACTTGGAAAAACCGGATATAACATGTTAACTGGAGTTATATGAACCCAATGTGAGGCATTTGGCGTTGCGATGAGGTTTTGGCGAAGGACAGGTAAGGGTTAAGTTTTGGTCTGCGATGATCCAAAAAATACCCCTTACCGGGCAGTGCCCGCACTGCGGAGCGACTGCTGTGCGGCTAGCTTACCACAGTCGCTATACCATCCGAGGTGGCCAGACCGTCTTTGTCATTCGCTGCCGAGATTGCCGGAAAACATTCTGCGACCGCTACGGGACAGCCTTTTATGACCTCAAGACACCGGAAGAGAAAGTCCAGCGCGCCATTCAGCAAGGCCTTGAAGGATTGTGCCTGGAGGCTATCGCTCGCATCGAAGGAGTTCATCCGACCACTATCGGGCGCTGGGTTGATCGCGCTTGCTTGCAAGCCAAAGCCGCTGACCAGGAAGTCGTCACAGGCGTTTCTACCGAGAACGTCGAACTGGATGAACTCTACAGCTTCGCCGGGGAGAAGCATCCTGACGAGCAAGAAAGTGACGTCGAAGAAGTCGGTCAGCATTGGACGCACGTCGCAATGGCGCGCGAATCACGCCTGATGCTGGAAGTCGTCGTCGGTCCACGCACACAAGAGTCAGCGACGAAATTGGTGGAGGGCGCAGCCAATCGGCTCGCTCCTGGTTGCTGGCCATTGTGGTCAAGCGATGGATGGGAGCTATATCTGTTCGCGCTGACAGTGGTCTTCGCCGTCTTGATCCACTTCATCAAGGGCAAGGGGCGAGGCCGGCCGAAAGATTCACAGGTCGTGCCTGATCCGCGTGTGCGGTATGGGCAAGTTGTCAAACAACGCTCAGGGCGGCGATTGGTATCAGTGACCCGACGAGTCGTCTTTGGCGTAGCAGAATTGATTCCGCTCAAACAAATCTCGACTTCGCTTCTGGAACGCTTGAACGGGACGATTCGTCAACACGTCGCGCCGCTGCATCGCAAGACGCGCAGTTTCGCCAAGCGTCGGACGACGCTCGATACGCAAATGCAGCTTTTCAAGAGCTATTACAACTTGTGCCGGAAACACGGCGCGTTGAAGGGGAAGACGCCAGCGCAAGCGGCTGGCCTGAGCGATCACTGCTGGACGCTCAGGGAATTGCTAACCTTCAACGCTGCAATCATTTCAAAGATCACGTAGGGAGTACCGGTAACCTGAGGTCGGCGTTTAATATTTTCGAGTTTTTCAACTAATACGTCTACTTGCTTAGCCAGTATGTTCATAAGATCAGGTATTCGCTAAAAGATCTTTTCAAAACAGAGGGCAGATACAAAGTGTTATTGCTACGCTTACGCAAGAACTAGCGTGTTCAGTCGCCGATACCAATATAATGCGCAAACGAATTAAGTAATCCGAGACAGCCTTCGCTCTTCTTCTTATAGTTATAGCTCATCAGAAGTCACCGACACTTCGAGAGCCAGCAAACATCTCTTTCTACGCCCAACGAGTGAAGGGATATTTCCGTCTCCCTTCGCTCGACGCGTTCCAAGAGATCCTTCGGCGCCAAGCAGATGAAACTGTCCTGCAGAATGGCTTTGTTGCACGAATACTGACCCATTGATTTGAAGGGCCTGTTATCCATTAACCTTGACGCTCTCGGGCATTCCGGTGCGAGCGTTTGGATTGAGAAGGTCGCGCTATGTTGGAAAAGCGAAAACACGTCTTCAGTACTTTGCCACGGCAACAGCGATCAACCTCGAACGAGTCTCAGATTGGCTTGCCGGGATAGGTCGTGAGAAAACGAGGCGATCGGCATTTCGGACCCAGATCGTGAGACTTCCTCGTTGTTTGAGCGAGGCGTTATACTTGCTCCAGTTGCGGATGCGGAACGTGGACTTCTTTTTCATGGCAGAAAAAGCTTACCACATCACTTCATCCGCAACTCTTCACTCAGATTCGCGCAACAAAGCCCATCCGTTTCGCTATTTGGCAGCCGGTGCTTAACAACTTCGTAGGGCGAACACGGGCGCATCGAGACCAGGAGCTATTTGCAAGCGACGGCTCCGGACTTCCTGCCGGAAAAAGCGGAGTGGCGTGATTTGACAAGCGTCGGAATGGTGGAGGCGACACGCGAAATCGATGGCCAGACGAGTACGGAGGTCCGCTATTACCTGAGTTCGCTGCCGGTCAAGGCGAGCGAATTTGGGCGCGCGGTGCGCTCTCATTGGGGAATAGAGAATTCCTGTCATTGGGTACTCGACGTGGTATTTCGCGAGGACGACTGCCGCATCCGGATCAAGAATGCGGCGGAAAACATGTCAACCTTGCGTCGGTTAGCGCTCAATTTGCTGCGACGAGAGAAGACCGAGAAGCGAGGAGTCCACGGGAAACGCCTCAGAGCCGCTCTCGACGACAATTATTTGCTTAAGATTCTTACTTCTTAAAATGCGATAGCCCTGCCGCATGGCCATCTCTGAGTTCGCACGGCTTCCGTAAACAATTGACAAGGCATAAGATGGCTTATAAGCTTTCGAAGTTAACGCCAAACAGGTGTCATTCGCCGTCACATTGCCGAAGGAAAGCCGCTTATGGAAGAAAACAATTTTATCCAGCGAATGTTGGAGCTCAGAAAATTGACGCGCGCCATCGCGGAGTTGCTACGCGGGCAATTGCGTGAATACCTGACATTACTGGCGCCACTCTATCATCCTCGGAACGTGCTCGGCGAATATGTACAGGGCCATGCCAGGGAGCCCCTCAAGGGCGCCACGGCCGCCCTCAAGGAACTGCAGGCGCTTTACGACGGCATCGCTCCGACCAAGCCGTTCCATCTCCTGAAAGAGCTGAAAGCGCCTTTCAACATGTACGGTGGGGTCCTGGAGATGACGGCGGTCGATTATACCCACCAGGCAACGGCCGATCAGACAAGCAAGAACGTGACCATCACTTTACCGTTCAAATGGATCGTCAGTTATCCCGGATATTCTCCATCGCGGCTGCGCGAGATGGGCGCGGACCGCGACCGGCCGGCCGAAGAATTGCAGGAATCCCTTTTGCATTATCTGGTCCTGCATCAGGTCATGACCAAACAGACAGGACTTACCAAACTGCTCGAAGCGCTACATTTCTCCGTCAATCCGAATGAACAGTTGCCGGGATTCGGAGCCCTGCCGATAACCACCGTCTCCGCGTCAGTATCGACGATTCGTCCACCCGACAACGTCATCATCGAAAGCACAGAGGTTTCAGGCTTCAATTCTTTTGAAGAGGTGGTCAAGGTCGCTGATATCATAGAACTCCGCGATCCATTGAGTGACCGGCTGCTCGAGATGGTCAAAAGCTATGGGGACAGGCTGCAGCCTGAGTGATCAGTATATAACCAAGGTCACGAGCGAAAATCCGGCGCTTTGGTTTCTCTCCTCGGATCCTGTTTAGAGAAGAAAAACTGTTCTCCAAGATGCGTAATGACCTGCTGTTCGCGCCCTTTGTACTCGAGTCCATTCCATTCCTTCGGATTATCGCCCGATCCGATGAAAACGCCGTCCGCCACCGCCTGAACTTCATAGGCGGGCGCGGACAGTAAGCGTTCTTTTCCAATCAGCTGGAGATAAGGAGGGCCAAAATAATTGAGCCAGTACAATCCAGGCAAGGCTTTCTCAATTTGCACTCCCACTGCCTCTACGACCTCCGGGGTCCTTACCATATTTTTGGCGTCAAACTCTTCCGCTGAATAAGCCATGGCATAGCGAACCGGGAGTCTGGCCGGAACCGCAAGGAAAAAATCGCGGGCCCACTCTGCGAGCGTTTTCCCCTCGACTGTCTCCATATCAACTATTTCAACTGCGAATCGGTTCAATTCGGGCGGGAGCGTGGAGCGACACCCTTCGACGAAAAATAAAAGGTCTTCATACGAACCGGAAATAACCGTTGAGCTCAGTCCGCGCTCAACCGGAGTCGCTTCGCTCGCCGCAATATACAAACTCTCTTCGGGGCCCACCTCAAGAGCATCCGGCGCATCTTCATCCTCGCCCACGACCAACCTCACCGCCCAGGCGGGCAGATGCAGGTTTATAAGTTCCTGTATCGCGTCCAGTCGCTCTTTTTCAAAGAGCGGGCGCGCAATGTAAAATTTCAGTATGAGCCTCATCTTCCTACCTCGCTTCCTACAGCGCCTCAACAGTCTCGCGGAATCGGTTTGAACTTTATCAATCCCTCCTCGACAAGATCGGCGAATTTTCCTCTCGTCGGCGCCTCCAGATCAGTAAAAACTTCCACGTGCGCCTTACTGAGGAGTTCCCTGACCCTGGGGTCTGTAACGAGGCCCGCCCTTGCTCGAAGCGCTCTTGCATACTTCACCGCATCCATGATTTGAGCGCGGCTCCGACTCGAGAGATCGCCAAATTTGCCGCCTTCTATACCAGACGCCTTGACTTCGACAATTGATCCTCGCAAACGTACTGATCCTTGTTGCCCTCTCACCTTCAAATCAGGCACTCGCTTGCCGCCAGGACCGCTACCCTTAATAGTCTGTTCTCCTGCGCCCTGTGGGTTCAGGGGAACGCCTGTATGCCTTGATACCGCTTCCTCCGCCGTTCGCGCAAATTCCGACTGATCTCCCCTTCCAGACAGTCCCAATGGGTCGATCCAGTTCAGCGGGTTGAGAGCGTATTCATATAGATTCAGCCCGCCATCCAGGCGAGCGGGATCCTGATTGATATACCTTCCAAGCTCAGGATCATAATACCTGAAAAAATTGTAGTGCAATCCCGTTTCCTGATCAGCGTACTGGCCCTGAAATCTGACCTGATTATCCGATTTGCCGATATGCAATGCGCTGATATCTCCGTACGCGTCATAACTGGCGGACCAGATAATGTTCCCCTTGTCGTCGGCCATGGCATGCGGCGTTCCTATATGATCATTGTGATAGGTCTGCATGCCTTTTTCATCGAACCGGCACAGAGGCTGATAACTATCAGACTCGAAAACATACTCGTTAAATTTCCCGGATCGCTGTTCCATCAGCATGACATCGCCGTCCCACAGGAATCCGGTTTCGCCGTCCTTCGCCGTTTTCGCAAGCCTCCGCCCAAAAGCGTCGTAAGTGAACTCGATTCGGCCGCCTTCTTCTGATTCGACGGCGATCAGCCGGTTATCCGGATCGTAACTGTAATGAATCGAAGCGCCAGCGCGCCTCTTCTCAACAAGATTGCCGACCTCGTCATAGATCAATGTTACGGCGCCGGTCTGCGTCAGACGATCGGGAGCGCCATATTGAAATTCCCTGGCGCCTCTCCGCAACAGATTTCCGGTCGAATCGTAGACGAACTGCTCAGGCCCTTTCTCAGGTTGCAATACCTCGCGTAATCTCTCGACAGGGTCGTATGCAAAACGGCTCACGCCGTTTTTGCTGTCATTCAGTTCGATCAAATTGCCTTCGGCGTCGTATTTATAACCGCGGCGGAAAAGAGGATGGCCGGGTTTATTCAAGGATTGTTCGATCGTTCGCCCACATCGATCATAAGAGAAGCTTTCTTCAACGCCGCCTGGCAAACGACGTCTGGTGACTCGCCCTGCCTGGTCATGATCGTAATCTACCGAGCCGTGCGGCGTTTTCACGCGAGTTAATCGGCTATCGGCGTCGTATGTGAATTCAACCATCTGCCCCGAAGGCGCCCAGCGTTTGACGCGCCGTCCAATCGCATCGTATTCATGCTCGATCAGTTTGCCGTTCTGCGATTCCTGCGTTACCCTGCCGAGCGCGTCATACATGAACACCAGTTCGCTGCCAGGCGCGGTGGCCTGGATCAATCGATCAGCGTTGTCGTAACTGAAACTGATCGTAGAAGCGTCCGGACGCCTTCTTTCGACCACTCGCCCGCGCAAATCGCGAATGAATCGCGTAACGCGTCCCGCCGGATCGACGCGCGCGATCAATTGATTCGCCGGATCATAGTCATATCCCGACTTTAAATTATCGAAACCGATCTCGGCCGTCACACGGCCTATTGCGTCATAACTAATCCTGTAAGCTTCATCACGTTCGTTGCGAACCTCGACCAGATCGGACTCTGTGTTGAAAACGAAGCGCCGCTTATGGCCCAGCGCGTCCATACGCTCGGCCAGTCTGTTGTAACCGACATAGCGAAATCTGGTCTCGGAGCCGTTCCCATCCCGGAAACTTGTAAGGTTTCCTTCCGGGTCGTATTCATAACGATGCTTTGTCCCATCCGGGCGCTCCACCTGCGTTAACCGATCAATCGAATCGTATGCGTAGCGCGTCGTGGCGCCCAGCGGATCGCTGATGTTTACCAGCCTTCCACGTTCGTCATAGACATACCTGGTCGTGGCGCCTAGAGGTGTGGTCAATCCGACGATCTGGCCCCGGCCGTTCCATTCGAACTTCATCACGCCGCCCAGCGGGTCGACGGCCTGCGTCAGATCGCCGAACCGGTTATAGCGATATTCACGGCGATTTCCCATCGCGTCGATCGTGGCTACGAGGTTCCCGTGATCGTCATACTCCTGAGTGAATTCGACGCCCGCCTCATCGATCAGCTTTTGCGGAAGAGAATCGCTGGTGTATTCGTACCGGCGTGTCGTCCGGTCCGGGTTGGTGACACTGACGCAGTCGCCATTTCCGTCATAGCCATAGCTTGTCATGCGCCCGATCTCATCTATTTCCGACAGCAACTCTCCGTTCATGCCATAGGTATAGTGTTTTGCTCCTCCCAGAGCATTGATAATGGTGACGGGGAGGTCGAGTTCGTTGAATCCATACATCGTCCTGTGGCCGAGCGAATTCTCGACCACGGTGGTTCTTGCCTGGTAATCGTAGGTCAGGCGCCGTTCATAGATGCCGCCGTCGCCCCAGGTATGCGCGCATCGCGCCTCCGCGCCCACGCCTTCATACTCAAAATGGAAGCTCAGCCCGTTGCGGTTGGTTTCACGGACCAGAAGGTGGTTCTGGTCGTAGGCGTAGCGCCACGGAACCAATCCGCGATCCGTCGCGTTGATCAGCCGGCCGTTCGCGTCGTAGCTGTAATTGACCAGCCTCGAATTCCGCGACGAATTCGCATTCAATGCCCGATTGATTCCGGCGAGGCGCGCCGCTCCGTTATTCAAAATGGTGTAGACGAAATTGAGACGGCCCCCGGCGCTATCCTCGATATAACTCAACCGCCCTTGATCATAACTGAGCGCAACGCGGTTGCCGTTACGGTCCGCGATCTCGGTCAGCCGCAGCGCGTTGGTTTCCGAGTCTCCGACATGAGTCTCCGCAGCCGCGGAGGAGGGTTGAGAAGCAGGCGCAAATTTAAAGCGCGTCCCATCATTGTTGCGAACGACGTAGACATTCTCGTCGATCCGTTCGAGCCAGAGTTTCTCCAGCGGGTTGAATGACCTTTCTCCGACCACAATCGGTTTGAATCCGACGAGGCGCGCTTCTTCGTTGCGCAGGATCACCATGCCCTGCGTTTCATCTTCCCACAGATGAATGTCGTATGGATGAATCCATCCGGGACCAAGAGGGCCCTGATAATCGACAGCCGATGTGTCGTAAGCGCGCGTAAACTCGATCGGGACGCGTCCCGGAAGTGTAAAATCCGTCTGTGAGGTGAAGACTCGGCCCGAGGCGACGTCGACCGGATGGCCAGTGATCGCGCACAGCGCATTGCGCAGCCGGCCCCCTTTGGGTAGACAACGCTGCACACCACGCGTCACGCCTTTGAGCAGTTTGCCCAATCCCTTCAGGACCATCATCCATCCCGGCATCGGAAATCCGCCGATCAGCACGTTCGGACTGCCCGTGATGAAGTTCCCTATCGGAATGCCAGGAGGAATGGCCGGATCCTTCCCCATCATCATCCCCAACGCCGCCGCCGCCAGATCCGCCGCGGTTTGGGCCGCTCCCACCGCCGCTCCGAGCCCCATCGCAGCAGCCTGCGCCGAGGCCGCCATCGCCTCCTCCGCTGTCGGGGCCTCTTCCGCAGCCTGTTCAGCATGCCCCTTATCGATCAGCGATGAGGCTACGCCCAGCGCTCCCATCCCGGCCGAAAACAGCATCATCGCCGCTCCGAGTTTATTGAAGCCGGGCTGGCCGGGCATGCAATGCCGCGTGAAATCTATCAGCATCCGAGCCGGTCGCGCCCCTCCGATGAAGACGTGCGACGATCCGGTCTGCACTTCAAAGATGGGAAAGAAACCGCCGCACCAGACGCCGAAACCCAGGTCTCCCGTTCGCGCGGACGGAAGCCCGTTGATCAGGACGCTCACCGCTCCCGCGCAGATCACGGGCCCAACGCTGGGGAGCGGAATCGGCGGCGCAGGTGGAATGAGATTTGGAGGATGGCTGTGAGCGTGCGGCCATCCGAAAACTATGTCGCCAAAGAGCCTGGCCGCCGGGAATTTGGGCAGCATTTGCACAAAGGCCAACGTCGCCCTGGCCAGTCCCAGGTTCAAGGCATCGACCGGCGCAGTGACTACCGACATCGCATTGCCGACGAATTCCTGGACGTCCC